>JAASSR010000102.1 GCA_021767785.1 Methanolobus sp. | reverse complement strand
TTTGAATTAAAACCCTTTTACTTGATTACAGTACTTTTTAATCCTGATTTCCTCACCATATTTTCTTTTAATCTTCTTTCTTTTAATCTTCTTTCTTTTAATCTGTCTTAGAGAGATTATAGATAGCATCTAATTGTTCTCTTGCTGGTGAATGTATATCTTCTGGATCGTATCTTTGTCCCTCACTTCAACAATTTCCACTATATCTCTATAAGTTTTATTAAGAATTTAGGACCCTTCACACCTCCAATGAACCATAACACCTCTGTTCTTATCTATCAGATAGCTATATATGCAACTTTCTTTCATACTATGGTTATTCAAACTATTTTGAAATACGAGTGTTACAGGGAAAAGAAGATGGATGATAATAACAAAGATTCATGCTGCTCACCGGCTGCCAGTGCAGAGGCAGGCCAGTTCATCCGGATGATAGGTCCGAAAAAGAATACCCCTGCACCTGAGATACATGTGACCACAAGTACTATCACATTCAATGAAAGGTTTGATCATTTCCTTGCACGCTGGGGATTTAAAAGATCAGAGCATATAATCGAACCCGGCATCTACAAGCTTGGTAATCCTGATTCTGATTCTCCTGTATTTGTATCAGCCAATTACACACTCAGTTTTGATGCACTCCGCAGTTCTCTTGCAGGCATCGACTGCTATATCCTTGTAATAGATACAAAAGGCATCAATGTCTGGTGTGCTGCCGGAAAAGGGACATTCGGCACGGATGAAATAGTCTATCGCATCAAATGGTCAGGAATCGCTCAGATGGTCAACCATCGTAACCTAATTCTGCCACAGCTCGGTGCACCGGGTGTCTCTGCACATGAAGTCAAAAGCAGGTCCGGGTTTAAAGTTGAATACGGGCCTGTCCGTACCCGGGACCTGCCTGATTATCTCAGAACCCATACTGCGACACCTGAAATGCGCAGGGTCAGATTCACCTTTTGGGACAGGCTGATACTGACTCCCATAGAGTTCATCCAAGTTATCAAACCAACACTTGCTATTGCGATAATTCTCTATCTGTTAGCAGGTCCTTTTGCAGCACTCATCGCGGTCGTCACTGCATTTGCAGGAACCATTTTGTTTCCTGTAATGCTACCTTTCATCCCGACACAGGACCTCAGTACAAAGGGACTGATACTGGGAGGAATTATAATGATCCCTTTTGCGATGACTTTTGCAACGAATTCTATGATGCCGTTTTGGATGAATATAACCACAACATTGTCCGTATTTCTCCTCCCCACTGCGGCGATCGCTTATCTTGCACTTAATTTCACCGGATGTACAACCTATACTTCAAGGACCGGTGTCAAAAAAGAGATATTCAGATACGTACCTTTCATGGCACTTATGGCCGGAACAGGACTTTTGCTCCTTGCTATAATTGGAATTACGCATTTAACGGAGATGATCTGATGTTCAATTCATATAAAGAGAATACTCTTCAATTCTATCCGGAAAAGTGCATCAACTGTCTCATGTGCACTCAGGTTTGTCCTCATGGGGTTTTCACTGAAGGAAAGGAACACGTAGAACTTACAAAACCAGCATCATGCATGGAATGCGGGGCCTGTGCCGGCAATTGTCCGGTCCGGGCCATCGAAGTAGAAAGTGGTGTAGGCTGTGCGTGGGCGATGATCAGTGCAGCACTTAAGGGCAAAGACATGGATAGTGATGCATGTTGTTGTGGAGAGAACAGTGAATGTTGTCAGTGAAGTAAGTACATATGCATTAAGTATCAGGCTTTCTGACCAGGCAATCAGAAAACAAAAACAATACCATGCATAACCCTTTTATACAAACAGACCTATGAATAAAGTGCTTTAAAATAAGGTTGTTTTGCTAAACGTATTGACATTAATGACATTTACTTAAATTGTAGATTTCTATTTTGCATATGTTTTCAGCTTACTCTTATATTTAGGCTAAATTTAAAAAAGACGTGAATTTAAATGTTTGACAGAGAAGAATCAACAGCACCAGTAGATGCAGGCGAAACGTACGACGTAACAATTGAAGATATTGCAAGAGAAGGAGACGGAATTGCAAGAGTAAGCGGTTTTGTTATCTTTGTCCCAGGAACATCCGTAGGTGACGAAGTAAGCATTAAAGTAACAAAAGTTCTTAGAAAGTTTGCATTCGGCGAAGTTGCTGAATAAGCAACTCATCTTTTTTTAGGAAGTAACAACCAATGTTACTTCAGATTTTTTAATTTGTTTTTAAAGTCCAGATTCTAATACTTAAATCCCGGATCATTAACATATTCCTGCTTTAGCTTTCCGCTTAGACTAAAAATATCTTCAAAACAGTTTGTGAAAAATAAATTGTGTATTAGTCAGGAAAAAAGTGTTATATCAAAATATGCGTAAAAAAATAGTGTTAATAAGCGTCATATAAGAGCTTAGAGAAGATGAATTGTGAATTCATCTTAGCTAAGGAATCCTTTGCGTTCCAGCCAGTTTACCTGTGGACGGGTATATTTCCATATAACATCAGCTTTCTCATCCTGTATGTCCCATGGTGTTGCAATAACAATATCGCCTTCACGAACCCACATTCTTTTCTTTTTAGAACCGGGTATCCTTCCCATGCGGACGATTCCGTCCATACATTGTAGTCTTACTCTGTTCGCTCCGAGCAAACTGGAAACTGTTGCAAGAATTTCGTTATTTTCTTTACGTGGAGTCCTGACCCTGACAACTTCCTGTCCGCCATTCTTTCCTCCACCTGCGTTACTTTTTCTTTTTCTACTTCTGTAATTAGCCAGATTAATACCTCTTCATATGTGAACTGTTTATTGATGTTCTACTAAAAAGGATATGATCAAAAAGTACTGTTACTGAATAAAAGCAGCACCAAAATATCCGATTTAAATAGAACAAGCCGACCATTTAACTACTGCAAAACAGAATTTTAACAGCATATGCATGGTTTGTGGTCTTACCTCTATTAGAGAAGCTCAAACTATATAAGATGAATCGTATGTTTTTAAAAAATATCGGAAGTATATCCGATAATTTTCCGACTGGAAATCAGGGATTATCGTCCCTCAGCAAGCATTATCTTGACAAGACCTGCAGCTATGTCTATTGATGTACAATCTTCATCAACCATTTGTTCAACCCAGTGTACATACTTTCCAAGATGACCTGCATCGATGGTCTCCTTGACCTTTGTTGCGATCATGTTAGCCTTTATCTCTTCAGCATCACTTCTGGTAGGGATTTTTTTACATTTGATGTTGGTCCTTGTATATTTCTGGATATTCTTGATCTTGTATGCCTCTTTAGCGGTTACAAAAGTGAAAGCAACGCCCTGCCGTCCTGCACGGCCGGTTCTGCCTATCCTGTGAACATAGGACTCTTCATCCTGTGGTGTATCAAAATTGAACACAACTTCGATATTCTCAACATCTATACCACGAGCCGCCACATCAGTTGCAACAAGAGTTTCTATTTCTCCGTTCCTGAAACTTGACATGACCTTTTCCCTCTGATTCTGTTTCATATCGCCATGGAGACCATCTGCAAGATAGCCCCTGTTCTTGAGAGTGGTGACAAGTTCATCCACCATTTTCTTGGTATTACAGAATACCAGAGAAGATTTCACATCATAGATATCGATCATCCGACAGAGGACATCAGGTTTCATGTGATGTTTCATTTCAAAGTAAGACTGCTCCATATTAGGAACAGTAACAACTTTATGAATAGTCTTAACATGCTGCGGATTCTGCTGATATTTCTTTGTCAGCTTCATAATCGGTTTTGGCATCGTAGCCGAAAAGAGAATGGTCTGTCTCTCTTCAGGAACACTGCTAAGAATACTTTCAATATCTTCTCTGAAGCCCATATCAAGCATTTCATCCGCCTCGTCCAGGACAACCATTTCAACATTATTCAGATTTAGTGTTCTGCGCTCGATGTGGTCGAGTATTCTTCCAGGCGTACCTATGACTATCTGAACACCTTTTTTAAGAACTTTTATCTGCCTCTGGATGTTCTGTCCTCCATAGACCGGCAGTATCTTTGTGCCCATGTACTTACCAAGTTTGTTCAATTCCTCCGCAACCTGATTTGCCAGTTCCCTAGTAGGACAAAGTACGAGAACCTGTGTCTTTTTACTTTTAGAATTTACCATTTCAAGAGCGGGTATACCGAAGGCTGCTGTTTTACCCGTACCGGTCTGGGCCTGGCCTATGACATCTCTTCCTTCCATTATATAGGGGATAGACTGGGACTGGATGGGAGTCGGTTCCTCAAAACCCATATTTTCTATCGCTTTTTCGATATTTCGGGATAAATGAAGTTCTTTAAAAGTTAATGATTTCATATTATATTTCCTGTGATTATTCGGGCGCCTAAAACGTAAGATTAATGAACTCACCAGTAAATGTTTTCAATTTGGCCCTTATAAGATTGAATGTTCCAAATTGTTTTGATCAAGCAAAACAAAAAAGAGCAGTGCACCTTCAACAGCAACAACAGAGTTAAGTCTGTCGGTAATTAACAACTGATCAATATCAGTTTTGTCTGATGGATCCTGCTATTTTGTCTGCTTTTTCATATAAACGCTGGTATTCAGGAACATCGACAAGTTCCAGAGAAAGTTTTAAAGCATCCAGGGACTCTATAGACTGTGATACAGATGATTCCTGTTCGGTCTCCGATGCTTTCATTCCAAGTATACTGATACTATGGATAATGTTATCCACCAAACGCGGATCTGTCCTTTTCTCAATACATGAGATACAAACAGATGCAAGAGAATCGATAATCCTGGATACTTCACCATCATAATTCTTATCAAGTGCTTTCTGTCCTATATCATAGAGTTGATTGGTCACAGTAGAGAGTACATTTTTGTGATAAAGATCCGCAGAGACCGTACCTATTTGCTCCAGTGAGGAAGAAGCCTGCAATACAGATTCACTGGGATCTTTTTTTTTCAATTCATCCCATAACATCTCAAGATTTTTAAGTACTATGAAAGTAGCATCTTCATCATTGTTGGTCAGTGTGAACTTTCCATATCTTGCAAGCCGGGAAAAAATATAGTTTGCAACCATTTTTCTTTCGGTCTCTTCCAGATCATTGTGTATGAATATCTCTCTTGCACGTATCCCTATAATGTTTATTCCATTCCTTGTTGTTTCAAAATCGTGATTTAACAATGAACCGCTTACAATATCGATTATAGGTTGTATGGGATCTTTTTTCTGAACGATACCGGCATCAGAACTGATGGCTTTTGTGATGTTATGTGCAGTCAGTTTCATAGCCTGCATATTCAACAGAGTTGAAGGTTTAAGCATTTTAAGTGTCCTGAAAAGATAAGGAAACAATATGAGAAAAGAGTAAACTCCGGTGTGGTATGCAAAAGAGACCATAAGCTCCATATTTGCTGTACTTTCATCAGGGATTGACTTCAGAACGAACATACTGAATACCATGGAAATTATGTAAACAACCATAAGTATCCAGAAATCCGGATTGTACAGTTTAAGCAGGTCTATCATTCTAACGGAATAGGAACTCGAAGCAAGTTCCACGGCTACAAGACTAAGTGTGACTATTATAGCCATGATAGCAGCTTCACTTTGTATAATGGCACTTATCAGGTATCTTGCACTTGCCATGTTATATGTTGAAGGACCATAATTGAGCACAATATAATGAGACAGTCCAAAACTTAAAAAAAGAAAAAGAACATAAAAGGCAGTTCTTGATACCCATAGTTTTGCTATATCAAAAGAACGACTTTCTCTAATTGATTTCATCGATAACATTTTGTTATTATTACCTTTAAATTAACTAATATGAAACTAAGATTTTCATTGGCCTGTTAAATATGGATGTATAATGGACACAAAGTACATCTTGATACTTATTATTGATATTTCTTACAGACCCGTTCGATAGAACTATTTTGAAAACTTATGTATTTTCGGGTTCATTTACATCAACTATTTATAAGTTAAAATCCGTGGTTTTTATTATAAAACGGATCAAATTACATTTTAAACTGATCCGTTAATAAGCAACTAATAATATGTCAGGGAGAATTATGTCCGAGTGGGTATTTGCTATTAAAGATGAAGATCTGAAAGAAGAAAAGATAAAGGTCATCAAGAATGAAAATAAACAAATCGCACTGATAAAGAAAGATAACAATATATATGCACTCCTGAACGAGTGCCCTCACGAAGGTTGTCCTCTAAAGAACGGGACCCTGGAAGATTTTACACTCAAATGTGCCTGCCATAACTGGGGATTTGACATCCGTACCGGAGAGAATGTTGATACAGGCGAATATATCGACATGGAAGACCCTAAAGTTGATATTTTCGAGACCAGAATAGAGGATGGAAATATAGAGATCCTGGTGTGAATTAAGATCAGTTATGCCCAGAGCAGATGCCATGAAGCTATGGCTATGGACAGATGTGTGATGTACATCAGCGGAAAATAGTTGTTGCCTATTTTAAACCCATGGATAATAATCCACAAAATCGGGATTCCATTCTGAGAACCTGACCACCGGATTAACGATGAACCATGTAAGATCCTCTATAATAATACCTGAGAAATATGCACTCACAAGAATACCGAAAAGCCGGGAATCCCATCCATAGATCACCAAAGGCAATGTCAATAGCAGTGGCCACATAACAAAGAAAAGATAGAAATGATAGGCATGAAGGACGGTGTTTTCAGCGAACCTGATCTCTCATCCGTTTTTTCCATGATTACCGGCATTTCTTCCTTCCACTGAGGCTTCCCAGAACGAGGTTGCTATCATTGCAGCCCATATCCATGCAAATATCAGGTAAACGTTCAC
>JAASSR010000024.1 GCA_021767785.1 Methanolobus sp. | reverse complement strand
CATTCGCCCGGATCTCTCAAGAAGGCTTTCGGTTGTGGATCCTGATGACAGGGAACTGTACATAAGTCTCGGAGCCGCAATTGAGAATCTTATGATAGCTGCAGAACATAAAGGATATAGTACATCTGCTGAGTATTCTTCAGATTACAGCTCTGTTTGCGTAAAACTGGATGCATCAGATTTCAAAAAGGACAATGACACCCTCCTTAACGCCATTCCTGAGAGGCAGAGTACAAGAAGTAATTATGATGGAAGACCAATTCCTGAAGCTGATATTAAAAAGCTTGAATCATTTCCACTGGAACAGGGCGTGTCGGCTGTTTTCATAACAGAGCCAGAAAAGATGGACCGTATAGCAGAACTTGTCAGGGAAGGGAACAGCATACAGATCAACAATCCGGATTTTATACGGGAACTTGTTTCATGGGTGCGTTTCAATGAAAAAGAAGTGAATAAATACCGTGATGGTCTCAGTTTCAAATCCATGCAAAGTCCACCGTCACCTCGTTTTATAGGCAAACTAATTATGAAGTTCTTCCTGAAACCCGATTCTCAGTCGGAAAAGGATGAAGAGCATATCAAAAGCTCGTCTGCATTGATGGTGGTTCTGTCAGAGAGCAATGACTTTGCTTCATGGATAAGAACTGGTCGCAGCTTTGAGAGACTGGCACTCTGTGCCACATCCCTTGGTATAAAGAACGCACATCTCAATCAGCCTTGTGAGGTGCCGGAACTTAAAGAGGAGTTACAGAAAATTCTGGGTGTGGGTGAAAGGCATCCTCAGCTTTTGTTAAGGCTGGGATATGCGGAGAAGCTGCCGGGGTCTGTCAGGAGAGATTTGGGTGAGGTTGTTGAATAAAATTTGAGTTTTTAAACTAACAACACCGCAATAACCCCTGCCAGAAACACACCGTCAAACGTCCCCGCACCGCCAATACTCACAACAGGTGCGCCCAGTTTTGTGATGGCGCGTATGTTCAGCAGGTCGGCTCCGATAAGTGTTCCCAGGGTGCCACTTATGTAGGCTACTGCGAAGATAAGTTCGTGCTGGATATTTGTTATGTAGACAATTATAATGGAAATGAAAGCTGCGGCTATTGGGGGAAGCAGGGCAGGGGATACTATTCCTACACCTTTCACCGGCTTTGCCACGGCTTTTGTTATCAGGGAAACCAGTAGTGTGGCATAGAAGACGTATATAGTTGAGTGCGGGAAAAGTGTCAGCAGGTAGAGGGAGACTATTGTTGGTATCAGGGCTCCGCCTACATTGATGGCTATAGTTGTTTTTGTGACATGTGTTTTTTTGAAAGGTACTCTGTATGAAACTCCGAATACCTTCACGTATTTGTGGTCCTGTATGGGTACTTTGGACTCTATTGTCTTCAGGGGGATATTAATATTGCTTCCGATAAGAGATGCCAGAAGCAGGATGAGTGCATCATTCCATGAGAAACCTATCTTTGAAAAAGCACTGCTGACCAGTCCAAAGAACAGAACGGATATGCTGAATGCCAGTACAATGGTAAGCAGCAGAGTAAAAATGAACGTAAAAGGATTATAGAATATCCGATGCCTCATAAAGTATTGTCCTGATTGACACTATATACTTTTTTTGGGTCACATTTGTTGATAAGAATTAATTTCTATGCATGTGTATGACCATCAGAGGTTATGTAAACCCGGTTATCGCCTTGGAACGATAATTCAACTGAAATAATGAATGTTACAGCAGTTGAGTTATGTAAACCCGGTTATCGCCTTGGAACCAAGAAAATTCTCTTTACTGATAGCATCACTATTGAAGACCTCTTCATTTATCATTATAGAAGCATCGTTTCTCAGTGCGATGGCAATGCAATCACTTGGCCTTGCATCGAAATCGATACTTGTACCGTCCTTTTTAAGAGTGATCCTGGCATAATAGATGTTATCCACCTTGTCATCTATAAGTACTCTATCAACTTCAGCCTCGAGACGTTTGAGCATTGAAACTATCAGATCATGCGTCATCGGTCTTGGCATGGTCTCACCCTTAAGCACCGAATTGATAGACAGCGCCTCTGCCTGACCAATGTGTATCGGCATCAGGAGTCCTTCTTCATCCTCGAGCATCACAGCCGGCACAGCTCTCCCGAAAATGTTGATCATATATACTCCCTTAACGGTAACTTCCTTTATCCTGCTTGCAGAGTTCATAATTTTTACAACGGCCTTTCCCTTTATTGCAATATATCCCTAAAATCAATTGAAGCTTTATTAGTATCATTACTTAACACTTTCTTTTTGATCGAACTCAGCAAACCCACCTCCACCAGGTGTCTCTATTACGAACACATCATTGGTTTCCATTTCGACAAAGGCTTTTCCGGTAAGTTCTTCGATGACATCTTCTTTTCTGATAATATAGTTGTGGCCTGACTTTCCGTTTTCACCGCCAAAAAGACCATCCGGCGGGAACTTTCTGTGACTTGAAATGATAGCTGCTCTCATTGGTTTTAAAAAGCGCATCTTGCGCACAACTCCGTTTCCCCCGCAATATTTACCATTTCCGCCACTGTTCTGCCTTATAGAGAATTCCTCCAGCCTCACAGGGAATCTCCATTCCAGCACTTCAGGGTCTGTTATCCTGGAATTTGTCATGTGTGTCTGCACAGCATCGGTTCCGTCAAAACCATTGCCAGCTCCTGATCCGCCGCATATCGTCTCATAATACTGGAATTCCTCATCACCGAAAGTGAAATTGTTCATGGTTCCCTGTGAACCTGCCATTACCCCCAGTGCTCCCAGGAGTGTATCAACTATATACTGAGAGGTTTCCACATTTCCTGCCACCACCGCCGCAGGATATTCCGGATTAAGTATACTTTTTTCGGGAATGACCATCTCAAGTGGTCTCATACAACCCTCGTTAAGCGGAATGTCTTTTTCCACAAGTGATCTGAACACATAGAGCACCGCAGCCTTACATACAGCCGTCGGAGCGTTCAGGTTTCCGGGATGCTGACCCGAGGTTCCGCTGAAGTCTATACCTGCCTTTCTGTTTTCATGGTCGATGCTCACTTTTACACGGATAACAGCACCGTCATCAAAAGAAAGTGAATATTGCCCGTTCCTGAGCATCTCAATAACCCTTCTGACCGACTCTTCTGCATTATCCATTACATGCTGCATGTATGCATGCACTGTTTCCATGGAGAAATGCTCCACAAGCTTTCCAAGTTCCTGTACTCCTTTCTCATTGGCAGCCACCTGAGCTTTCAGATCGGCAATATTCTGGAACGGATTACGTGCCGGATACTTCCCGGATATCAGCCATTTATTAATTTCATTTTCAAGGAATTTCCCTTCTGAAACGATCCTCTGTCCGCTGGTGATCACTCCTTCTTCATCAATATGTATGCTTTCAGGAGGGATGGAGCCCGGGCTCACACCACCGATATCTGCATGGTGCCCTCTTGATGCCACATAGAACTCAACATTATCATTGTGGAAAACAGGTGTGACGACTGTTATGTCGGGTAGATGTGTACCACCCTCGAATGGCGAGTTCAGCATGAAAACATCCCCGGGTCTCATGTCAGGGAACCTATTGATAACTGACCGGACGCTCTCACCCATGGAACCAAGATGTACAGGTATATGTGGTGCATTTGCGATGAGATCCCCATAACGGTTAAAAAGAGCACATGAGAAGTCAAGTCTTTCTTTGATGTTCACCGAATATGCCGTGTTCTGCAAAGTATAACCCATCTGCTGAGCAATAGACATGAACCTGTTATTGAATATCTCAAGCATAACCGGATCTGCTTCTGTTCCGACCGATTCCCTCCCTGGCAAAGGAACAATCCTTTCAAGTACAATCTCCTGGCTTCTCGTAAGCTCTGCTTTCCACCCGGGTTCGATTATAATTGTAGTATTGGTTTCTACAATAACAGCCGGTCCGGTTATTTCTCTTTCATTCCCTTTTTCAAGCTCCTCTCTTCTGTAGACAGGAGTTTTATGGAACTCTCCACATGTGTACATGGTGGTATCAGTTAGTTCCTTTTCATTCTCTCCTGCAACATCAGGAATCTGATTATTCCGGGTCTTGTTCCCTTTACCGATTATCTCCGTGGATACAGCTTCAACGACAAGTTCCTTGTTATCCATGATAAATCCAAAGCGGCTTTTATGCTCATTTTCAAAATCTTTTTTGATCTCTTCCTCATCTCTAAGATCAACAACAATGGAAGTTCCGGCATCCCTGTATTTCACATGAACCTTATGCAGTGCAATGATATTTTCATCTGCAACATCCTGGATTTTCATTTCTTCCCTGCCGTTCTTTTCAAGTTCTGCAGCAGTAACTTTAAGCTTCTCTGCAAGTCCTTTTATGAGCTTTTTCTCCACAGCCTGCTCTTTCATTATACGCTGATCCGCAAGTCCCATTCCGTATGCAGAAAGCACACCTGCCAGCGGATGTATCAGTATTTTTTTAATCCCAAGTGCATCAGCAACACCGCAGGCATGCTGGGCACCTGCACCGCCGAAACAGCAGAGCACATAATCTTTGATGTCATAGCCACGCTGAATAGATATCTTCTTGATGGCGTTAGCCATATTCTCGATGGCTATCTTCAGGAAGCCTTCTGCAACCTGCTCACTGCTATGTTCTTCTCCAGTGAAATCACTGACCTCTTTTGCAAGTGAAGCAAATTTCTCCCTGACAATATCCACATCAAGTGGCAGGTCCGCACTATGTCCGAACACGTGCGGGAAATGCTGTGGATCTATCTTTCCAAGCATCAGGTTACAATCGGTTATTGTAAGAGGTCCACCTTTTCTATAACATGCGGGTCCCGGGTCAGAACCCGCAGAATCCGGTCCTGCTCTGAACCTTCCGGCATCGAAGTGAAGAATAGAACCCCCTCCTGCAGCCACGGTATGGATATGGAGCATGGGTGATCTCAGGTGAACACCTCCGATTTCGCTCTCAAAACTTCTCTCGTATTCACCGCTGTAATGGGCCACGTCTGTGGAAGTGCCTCCCATATCAAAAGTAACGACCTTCTCAAAACCTGCCATTGCGGATGTTTCCACGGCTCCCACTATTCCGCCGGCAGGTCCGGACAGTATGCAGTCTTTTCCCCGGAATCCGGAAGCTTCAACAAGTCCTCCGTTGGACTGCATGAACATGAGCTTTGTATTACTACCTCCTGCTTCAAGTGTTGATGCTATCATATCGATGTATCTTTTCAGAACCGGAGAGAGGTATGCATCTACTACGGTTGTCTCTCCGCTGCTGATAAGTTTCATCAAAGGGCTGACTTCATGTGAAAGGGATATCTGAGTAAAGCCTATCTCCTTTGCAATTTCACGGAGCCTAAGTTCATGTTCAGGATAGCGATATGCATGCATCAGCACAATGGCAACAGAGCGTATCCCGGCAGAATATATTCTTTCAAGTTCCCTGCGTGCCTGCTCATTATCAAGTGATTTTATTTCTTCACCGGCTGCACTGTAACGTTCATCGATCTCGATGACCTCATCATAGAGAAGATCAGGCAGCTTTATATTAAGCGCAAATATGTCGGGACGGTTCTGATACCCTATTCTCAGTGCATCCCTGAACCCTCTGGTGATAACCAGTGCAGTTCTTTCTCCTTTACGCTCAAGCAGTGCATTCGTTCCCACGGTTGTTCCCATTTTGATGGAAGCGATCTTTTCAGTTGGTATAATGTCCTGCGTTGCGATCCCAAGTATTGTCCTGATTCCCTGTATTGCAGCATCATCATAATGTTCCGGGTCAACTGAAAGCAGTTTATGTGCGATCAATTGTCCATCGGGTTTACGGGCGACAACATCAGTGAATGTGCCTCCCCTGTCTATCCAGAATTGCCACTTTTCATCTTTAGAGGACATCTTTTTTCACATCATAAAAAACAGGCATTTCAAAATACGCTATGCTCAATGTACATCATATTAAAAGTATTTTTGCAGAGAGTTGCAGTTACCTTTTTCCCCTTTTGTTGTCGTACAGATCAAAACCATGTTGTCCCAGCAGGGGTACAAAGATCACTCCTCCCCAATCCTTCTTTTTAACCTCACCGCTCAGTGACTTCTTGATAATATAAAGGCGCTGGTATCCTTCACCTTCAGGTAATACCATTATACCACCGGGTTTTAGCTGTTCTATCAATGGTTTTGGTGTATCGGGAGCTGATGCTGTCACACATATCCTGTCATAAGGAGCCTGTTCAGGATAACCCAGTGAACCGTCTCCCTGTATAACATCTACATTTGAGTATCCTGCTTTTTCCAGATTCTCCCTTGCAAAGATAGCCAGTTTCTCAACACGCTCGATTGAATATATATGTCCGCTTTTCCCGATTATCTCTGCCATAACTGCTGCATTGTAACCTGAACCCGTACCTATCTCAAGTATCTTCTGTCCTTCCTGGATCTCAAGAAGATCGCACATCATGGCAACCATGTGAGGTGCGGATATTGTTTGAGCATAACCTATAGGTAGCGGAGTATCGACATAAGCGTTCGCTAATTGTACGGGAGGTACAAAAAGATGTCTTGGTACCTTCTTCATTGCTTTCAATGTTTTTTCGCTAACTCTCTGTTCTCTGAGAGACCTGATCAGATGTGACCTTTCCCTCTCATACTCCATTGTGTTCTCCCCTCTCCCCATCCTTTATTGAAAATCTCTTCTGCAAATATCCTTTTAATGTACTTTGCTTCTACTGCAGTACCGGTTCTGGATTCAAGACTACCGTGCCTTATCTTTATTTTTCTGATCTTTACCTTTGTTCTTCCGACCTTCTCTTCTCTCCCGATGATAAATTCGTATCCTCCGGGAACTCTTTTCTCCAGGGCGTCGGTACTTTTTCCATGATGTACGGCAATTTTAACTATCACTTCATCAATAGCCCTTCCCCATATTGTATCTATTTCTGAAGCATTTGCTTTTTTAACTCTTTTATTATCGGATTCTATGGCAGTGACAATTATGGGGAATACTTCATCTGACTCACCGTCATCGACAATTATCTCATCATCAACGAATACATCGTCTTCAGATGATATAAGGGTCATACTCGTAAAGGATTTCTCACCTTTACTTATGATCACTTTGATCTTCAATGTCTTTTCCTTCTCTATCTTTGCAGGATGTACTTTTCCGCATTCCTGACACTGAACTAACTGATTCTGACCAGACTTCAAAACGTCATGTAGCACACTCATTTTTGGTGAGCATGAAGGACATACAACTTCTATTTCATCGCTCATATTCTCAATGGTTCATTGTCTGGAGCATGTAAATAATTAACTGCTGCGTGTGCCTTTTTAACTTATTGTTTTTTATGATAACTGGAAACTTAATAGAATAATATTTAATAATTTTGTTATGTTTGAGTAACATGTATAGTTTTGGTAATCAAATGTATTTGTGTGCTATGAAGGCATATTTTCATGCATGAATTGCCCTAGATGTAAGAGTTCCACCCATAAAAAGAACGGTAGAATTGCTGGTAGACAACGTTATAAGTTCATGATCGTGGGTACAATTATTCAGTAGAGATAAAATCAACTGCTACCCTTATATCTGTAAAATGGCAGGCATTACAACTCTGTCTTGAAGGATAAGAATTTTGTTCAATTGGACTTTTTTTTAGGTGTTAGTCATATTTCTGTTCAAAAATAGATTCGAAAATCGAGGACAAAAAAAATACTCTGTTTTGTTCTTGATGAAATACAAAAATAAAGAGATAGCTATGTTCAGTTAAAAATGCCGTCCTTTTTTAATACTTGATTGTTCTGATTTCCATTTTGTATTTGATGCTTATACCAGAATTGTTAATATTACAAAAGTGCCAATCTTTAGTCAACAACTTTTTTTCTGTCAAGAGGAGAAAAAGGAGGCTTTGTATGAAATACAGAATAATGAGAATTGTATTGATGCTCATTACGGGGATTGCGCTCATAATGGTATCAGGATGCGCTGATATATCAGATTCAGAGAGTATGTCAGATGATGAGGTGACGGAAGAAGAAATGCAAGAGGATATGGTGGAGGATTTTGAAGAAGAAACTGAGGAGTCTGAAGATACAGGGAATGGCACAGACATGATGGAAGATGCCACACAGGAAACAGAAAAGGAAACGTTTAGAGATACAACATCTTCTTCCATCATAGACCCTGCTGATTTTACAGATTCGGTGGAGAATATTTACTTCCCTCTGGTTGTTGGTACAACCTACCTCTATCAGGGAGAATCGGATGGTCAGAGCACCGAGGTTGAAATACATGTTACAGACAGGACAAAGGATATACTTGGTGTGACTACCATTGTTGTAAGAGAAAGAGAATGGGAGGTGGGTGAGCTCATTGAAGATACACAGAACTGGTATGCCAGTGATAATGAAGGAAATGTCTGGTATTTTGGAGAATATACTAAAAAATACGATTACGATGCTGTTGAAATAGTGAGCACAAAAGGCTCATGGGAAGCTGGAGTTGACGGTGCAAAACCGGGTATTCTGATGGAAGCAGACCCGCAGGTCAATGATGTATATCAGCAGGAATACTATGAGGGTGAAGCAGAAGACATGGCTGAAGTGCTGAGCCTTGATGCATCGGTCATGGTAGAGTATGGTTCATTTGATAACTGTCTTCAGACAAGAGAGTGGACTCCGCTTGAACCTGGTGTAGAGGAACGTAAATACTATGCAAGAGATATTGGTCTTCTTCTTGAAGAGGATGTGACAGAGGACAATGAGAGACTGGAGCTTGTGGATATAATCACAGGATGAGAGGAAGATAATCTTCTTTCTTTTGTTCTATCTTTCACTTGCAGCATGTGACGCAATGAACTCCCTGAGCAGTTTCGTTCCAAGCAGTGCGCTTATTCCGTTATCATATTCGGGGGCGATCTCCATTACATCAAAACCAACGGATATTGGCGCTAATTCGCGTATTACTTCACGGACATCTATATCTGTAAGTCCGAATGGTTCAGGCGTTCCAAGCCCTGGTGCATAGGCAGGATCAAGGACATCCATATCAAGTGAAAGATAGATCTTCCTGCAATCAAGGTATTCTTTTATTTCGGAAACTATTTGTTTGATGCCAATTTCCCTGACATCGTCCGATGTATAATATTTGAGTTCATTATCTTTTGCATAGATCCATTCTTCCCTGGGCCCGCTTCGGACCCCTATAGTAACATGAGTATCTGTCAGGTCATCAAGTATGTGTCTGGAAACACAGGCATGGTTGTTCCTGATACCTCCATATTCTTCACGGAGGTCAAAGTGTGCGTCCATTACAACAAAGCCTATATTATCTCCGGCTTCTTCCACGCAGGCTTTCACACATGGGTATGTGAGTGAATGCTCTCCGCCAAGCATAATGGGAATTTTTTCGTCTTTAACTATAGGTTTGACTGCAAGATACAGTTCTTCGAGGGTTTCATCAACAGAAGAATAAGGTTCGAAATTGCCTGCGTCGTGTATGTACAGGTCTTCAAAGTCAATATCAAAATGGTCATTATATGTTTCAAAATTTGCCGAAGCTTTCCTCATTGCTTCAGGAGCCCAGCGGCTTCCGGATCTGTAGGATGAAGTGGCATCAAAAGGAACACCGAATATAACATACCTTGCAGACCCATAATCTGACAGGGCATCCATCATATCAGATTTGTAGAACATGATGGCGGGAATTAAGATAAGAAAGAAAAGAGGTAATGTCCCATCATCTGAGATCGAACTTCATCTTACCCATTGCTGTAAGGTAGGAAACCTCTTCGCCTTCGTTGATCCTGTCCTTGTATTCCTCAGGTATGGCCATCTCGAATGTTGAGAAATCTCCCATATCCATGAGCTGTGCTACATCACCGGTAACCGAGAGTACCTGTGCATTCTTCCTTTCGACAACAGGAACGTATATCTTATCGGATACAGGACTTACGAATGATCTCTTTTGCTTGTCAAAGAGTCCTATGACATCTATCCTTGCCTTTGCTGATCCATGCTTACCTGGTTTTGATTTGGAAATGCTCTTGATAACGCAGGCCTCATCGTCCACTACGACGTATTTGCCTTCTTTGAGTTCTTTAACTTCAACTTGTACTTTCACTTAAAATCCTCCGTAATCATAAATAATTCATGAGTTTAAAAGGTCTAATGGGTATAATTCGCAATGCTATATAATAATTTAACCTTTGGTCCCGAATTAACGGGACGTAATAATAGAATATACCCATATATATGTATTTATATCCTCAAATTCATTAATGCACATTTTTAGCAGCAGGATATATTTCCTTTATGTGTATGTTCTAATGTTAAGTTCCTTTAGTTTTCTTTCCGAAGGAATACCCTGTTCATTCCATCCACGGAAATGGTAATAATCTGAAATCGCTTTCTCGAACTTTTTCCTGTTGACTCCGTCTTTTCCGAAAAATGTGGAAGGAAGTGTATCCTCTTTTGAAGAAAGTCCTGCTTTAAGATTGAAAACTCTCTCTGTGTTGTAGATCCTTTCCCCTGCCTTTAGAATATCTTCTGCTGAATATTCCCTGCCTGTTACATGGCTCAACAGGGTTGCAAGTTCGACTTCTCCCATGGCAAGCATGGAGAAAGCACACATTACAAGTGAATCAATTGCAGCTGTGAGGTTCTGGAAATGCTGTACAAGGGCGGCTTTTCCTTCAAAAGATGTTCTGTCAAGTAAAACCGGCTTTCCCATTATCTCGGGGGCTGCCATGAAAGCACTGAGATGAGACCCTCCTGTGTTGGATGTTGCATAAGCTATGGCCATTCCAGCCATTTCCCGTGGATCATATCCCGGCAGTTCAAGGCCCTTGACAGTGGTGCTGTATCCTTCTTTATTTACAGAACAAAGATAGGCATGAGAACCGCTGCATAAATCATGTCTTCCATTGCCTATTTCCAGTATGATTCCTTTAACTTCGTCCATTTCCATCCACATATTTGCTTCAATGTATGCTGCAATGGATGCACCACAGGACAGCGGATCAAGTCCGTAGTCAAAACATAGTTTGTCCATCTCTCTTATAATTTCCAGATCATCATTTCCTATATTTGGTCCGAATGCCCAGATGGAGTCAAAATCAGGTATGGATATTCCTTCATCATCGGTTCTTCTGCAACCCACTGGACATGCATAACAGGGCGTCTGACGTATTTTGTATTTTTTTCGGATAGACTCGCTGGATATCTTTTTTATATTCCGGAAGTTCTTTTCACTGTAGTTTCGCGCAGGAAGAGTATCCATATAGTTCAAGAGGTCGGTAATTACGGAGGTTCCGTATTCTTCAAGTCCTTTGGATACCGGCGGATTTGCAATGAGAAGCTTCTTTGTCTTTTCAACTGTGCTTTCAAAAGCATCAGTATCTGCAATTTCTACTTTGTTCGTTCCCCTTACAACAACTGCTTTGAGATTCTTTGAACCCGCAACTGCACCATGTCCCCCACGACCACTGGAGTATATTCTGTCGTTGATGATATTTGCCATGCTGACAAGTTTTTCTCCTGCTTTTCCTATGCATGCAACATTGCCTTTCTCTTCAAGCAATGAAGTGGTCTCTGGAGTATTCTTTCCCCATAGGTGTTCAGCGGATAGGATTTCCACGTCTTCATCGTAGATGTTTATATAGACTGGTCTATCTGCTTTCCCTTTGATCTCCAGAGCATCAATGCCTGCAAACTTAAGCTCTGCTCCGAAAAATCCTCCCGCATTTGAACTGAATATAGTGGAAGTAAGAGGTGATTTGCATGTTACTGCGAAATGCCCTGACATCGGTGCTTTTGTACCTGTGAGTGGTCCGGTTGTGAATATAAGAGGATTCTCTGAACTTAACGGATCAACGTCAGGTTCTGCTAAATCTTCCATAAGCCTGCATCCGAGCCCGCGACCACCTATGAAATGCTCTGCATAGGATTTTTTTGTTCTTGTTTCTGTGACCGCATTATTCTCAAGGTCTACGATCACCGTCCTGCCTGTCCATCCAAACATGTTCCTGTTCCTTTGATTATTTTGAGTATCTGAAAATTTCCAGATTACTCTATCTGTTTCTTTTCTTTATAGCTGGCTTCCATTTCCAGCATCTTTCTTTTAAGTTCAACCTTCTTTCCACAGGTCTCTCCGCAAAAACCGCCGATCCCTGAAGAAGAGACTACACGGTGACACGGTATGATCACAGGATAGGGATTGATGGCAACCGCACTACCCACGGCTCTTGAAGCTCCTTCCTTTCCTATGCGACAGGCAAGTTCCTTATAGGTCACAGTTTCACCATAAGGTATTTTCCTCACCTCTTCCAGCACCATACGCTGAAAATCTGTAAGACAGGAAAGGTTCACTTCATAATCGGAAAAATCGATAACATCTCCGCCAAAGTATCTCAGTATTGCCTGGAATACAGTCCTATCTTTCTCTGTCCTCATCTTTGAAAACCTCGTCTTCAAGTGATTCTCTTTTCTTTTTGTAGCGAAGCCATCCGCTTCCATGATACGATATTATAAGGAAAACAACAAGTGCAATTAACAATAACAAAGGCCATGTAGCCTGAAACAACAGAGGATCTACCTCCTGTTTTCTGTCATACTTTGGATACATTATGTCATTTCTGTCATTGACATGTCCCAGTCCCAGTGCATGTCCGATCTCATGTGCAGCAATATCTTCCATGGAGATGTCTCCGTATTGTCTCCATGCATAACCCTCGTAGTTTCCTGTTTCCAGAACTATCTCAACACGTTCGAAGCGACCATTGACTATGTAAGGTCTTGCAAATCCGGCAACACCATCCTCCACTCCGGCATCGTTTTCAAGATTCTCCACCCACATTATCATGATATCGGCATCATCCACATCAACTATCTGAAATTCAGGCTCATAACTTAAACGTCCGTTACCTCCTTTCTCCCAGAAATCAAGAGCATTTTCCACACCAGTCCTGTAGCTGGGACTATAATGTTCGGGAACATCCCTGTCATCAATATAGACGGTTATAGGACTGTGATCCCATGGTTCGGATATCAGAACTTTTTCTTCACTATCTGTTTTCAGGCTATCCGATACAAAAGCAAAAGCAATAATAAATATTAAGACAACTATCAATAGATTAATTCTGGACATATGTACCTTGTCTGAAAATTGTAATTGCTTGCATATTAGTTATTTGGCAGGAATCAACTGTCCTGATAATGCAGTCAATGACTAAACGTTTATTTGATGAATCCAATCATGAATCTATGAAAAAACGCATTGCTGTTGTTTTTGATAGTGCCGGGACTTTGCTGCACATGTATCGTGTAGCTAAAGATATGAGCTCAGGCTCCATTCTCGAGAATATACAGACAACCATGCTTGTGGCAGAGAGAGCCAACAGGGCACTTGTAGTCCTTAGAACCCGTTTCGAAGATATGGGACTTTGTGATCCTGAAATGGGGTTGCATGATTTTATTGCTATGCACAAAATACGTCTCAGTATAAGTTGTTCCAGCAGTCCTTTTATTATAGATGATGTTTATGATATTATTCGAAACACTCCTATTAAGGTAAGTGATATCAATGATGTGGTATCACTTGTAAAAGGACGCTGTCCTGACATATACTATATTGCAGCAGGTCTTGTAGTTGATTCCTCTGACAAAATAGTTCCTTATGTTCTTAGTACTGGCGGACAGGCCTATTCCAGAACATCTGAAACCATAGGTCTTCTGAGAGATATGGGTGCTGATATCTATATAGCTTCAGGGGATGACGCACAGAATCTTAGTTTTCTTGCTTCTTCTCTGGATATTCCTTGGAAAGATGTTTTTGCAGTTGCCACAACCCATGATAAAGAACGGATAGTCCTTGATCTCAAGAAAGCTTATGATATTGTTTTCATGGTTGGTGACGGAATGAACGATATTCTGGCTTTAAGGGCAGCAGATGTTGGAGTTCTGACAGCTCAGCAAGGTGATGAGAGACCTCAGATCCTTAAAGATGCTGCGGATATCATCATCGACAACATAATTGATGTGGTAGACATTATTAAAAAAATGCCAGTATGTGTTACTTCGTAAAATCGCTATTATGCTGCCCTTTTAGAAGTTCACAGTGCAAAACATATGCGTTATGTTTATGTAGTGAGTTCAATAATCCAACAGGTATTCTTTAATAAAGATTGCTAAAAATTTGTTATCAGGTTGGCATGGATTCCAATGAACTAGTTTTGTATTCAGTCTACAAAACCGTTAAGTAATTTGAATAGATATGCATATCAATATTAGTTTAAAAGGACTCCTATGCATCCCTGGGCGGAGGAAATCAAATGGCATTATTCATTGAAGTCAAAGACCTGACACTTGAATTTGATGGTGTCAAAGTTCTCAAAGATATAAACCTGACCATCGACGAAGGAGAAGTTCTCGGTATCCTTGGAAGAAGTGGTTCGGGTAAGACTGTATTGATGCACGTTCTGAGAGGTGTTGAAGAGTATGAAGGTATCAGCGGAGAGGTTATCTATCACCTCGCCAGATGTGACAAATGCGGACATGTGGAACCACCCAGCAAAGCAGGACAGGAATGCGCTGATTGCGGACAGGATACTCTAAAACCCTTTGAAGCGGATTTCATAAAGCTTTCACTTCATGATCCGGAAAGACGTGAGATCACCAAAAGGATCGCTATTATGCTCCAGCGTACATTCGCTCTCTACGGGGACGACAGGGTCATTACAAATGTTGTAAACTCTCTTACTGAGGTTGGCATTAACAGTGAGGCTGCTCTATCCCGTGCAGTCGAGCTCCTTGAAAAGGTGCAGCTTTCACACCGAATGATGCACGTTGCGCGTGACCTCAGTGGTGGGGAAAAACAGAGGGTGGTACTTGCCCGTCAGCTTGTAAGGGACCCAATGCTCCTTATTGCCGATGAGCCCACGGGTACTCTTGACCCCAGGACCGCTGGTGTGGTACATGATGTCATTGCAAAAGCAGTCAAGGATTACAATATGACCATGGTCATCACATCGCACTGGTCGGAAGTAGTTGAGGATATCGCTGACAAGGCTATAATATTGGAAGAAGGTGCTATTGTCAGAGAGGGTGATCCTTCCGAAGTTGCAAAAGAGTTCATGCAGCTTATCTGCTCTGTGGAGAAAAAAGAAGATATCGATATTGGCGATCCGCTGATAAAGGTGGACAATCTTGTTAAGAAATACATCTCTGTGAGCAGAGGTGTTGTTTACGCCGTTAATAATATCTCCTTTGATGTTAAAGAAGGAGAGATATTCGGTCTTGCAGGTACCAGTGGTGCAGGAAAAACAACAACTTCTGAGATCCTCATGGGCATAGTACAGCCCACAAGTGGTGAGATACAGGTCCGCGTAGGTGATGAATGGATCGATATGAAGAAACCCGGACCGGAATGCAGGGGTCGCGCAGTAAAATATATGGGAATATTGCACCAGGAATACGGCCTTTATACTCACAGGACAATAATCGATAATCTCACAGAATCAATTGGTATTGATCTGCCATACGAACTTGCTGTCAGAAAAGCTATCAATACACTGGTGGCTACCGGATTCACTGAAGAGAAGGCAAAATCTATCTTATCAAAGATGTCCGACGAGATCAGTGAGGGTGAAAGACACAGAGTTGCTCTGGCTCAGATCCTGATGAAGGAACCAAACATCATTATAATGGATGAGCCAACAGGAACAATGGATCCTTTCACTAAAAAGGAGGTTGCAAGATCAATTCTTGAAGCCCGTGAGAAGATGGGTGACACCTTTATCATTGTTTCACATGATATGGACTTCCTTGAAGAGATATGTGATCGTGTAGCTCTCATGAGAAATGGTGAGATCGTTGGTGTAGGAGATCCTGAAGCTGTCCTGTCGGATCTTACCGATGAAGAACGTATGGAAGCTGTAGTGGAAACCTGATATTTCGAGAATTAACGGAGGAGTTTGGCACGAGTGGCGAAATAACAATAGAGATCAACGGACAGGAACTCAAATTACCAGAAGGTTCAACCCTTGAGGACGCCATTAAGGTGTCAAAAGCACCCTATAAGAAGGGTACAGCAATCGGTATATCAATAGAGAAAGAGGATCTGAGGTCACATACGTCAGTCGAATACCTTGTCAAAACTTCCAAAGGTGAATTCAAAATAGAACTGCTGAATGATTCCTCCTCATCCTCAAAAAGATGGATGGATATCTTTAAAGACCTTGTTGACATCCCTGTTCGGTGGACAAGCAAGGATGCCCTTGCTTTCGGCCCTTTCAGCACGGATATGGAACCCTTGAAGGGCAATATCGACATGGACAGATTCACCTTGCTTTTCGGTGCCGGTGGTGGTGATGCTGCAAACACTCATCTGATTGTGAGTAAGACCAGACATGCTGCAGAATACGGCTCACCTGAGGACGGTGTATTTGCAAGATTGATAAGCGGAAAACATGTTCTTCCTGATCTGTCCAGAGGCGACAGGATACTGGCAGTAGAACCTGTTATCGAGTGGGAGAAGGTCGGTGAGCATATCTCTACTACTGATCTTTCAACCAAACTTGAAAACGGCTCAAAGATCTTCACCTATGTTGAAATTGAAATAGACTCCCTGGCTCCTGAAGGTGCCGAATTCTTCTTTGCCGTTACAAAGGACGGTACATTTCACATAGATTTTGTATCAACTTCTTTTATATCCGATCATCGTTTCCAGGGTGAACTGGTCACGTACGAGAATTTCGAATCAAGATCAACAGGCTCAGTTTTTGTTAGGACTGTGGGATACGGTGCAGGCAAGCTTTACATTGCTACGGATGACCGTACATCATCCATCATGCACTCGGTTATAGGTCATGTTGTAAAAGGTATTGAACTTGCAAGGATGGCAGAAAGCGGTCAGAAGATCATGGTTCGATCCATTCCTGACCCTATCATGCTTCTTGGAAAGACAAATGCTGAAGCTGAAAATGAAATGAGATCCCTTGATATTGAGGTCATCAGAGAGGGTTATACTAAGGATAATGGTTTCATTGTCAGTCAGGTTCCGGCAACAACTATCGAGATCATGCAGGAAAGGAAGGTCACGGTCCAGGGAGTTGATCCGGAGATGCTTGTGACTGTCGAGCTTTACGATGCTCTTGCACCCAAGACGCTTGATTTCTTCAGGCATGCAGTTGGATTGCAGTACAATCCCGTAGGAGTACTTCCTGTGATGATGACATATGAGAATACATATATCTTCAAAGCTGAAAAACCTGCAGAATCATATAAGGAGATCTTTCCGGAGAACATACCGGAGAAGACCATTGCAGGAGAGATAGGTGTCACCAATCAGGCTGCAAAA
This sequence comes from Methanolobus sp., assembly GCA_021767785.1. Classification (GTDB taxonomy): domain Archaea; phylum Halobacteriota; class Methanosarcinia; order Methanosarcinales; family Methanosarcinaceae; genus Methanolobus. The sequence continues at coordinate 6,661 of JAASSR010000024.1, read as the reverse complement.
AGGGCTGGAATGATCGGTGTAAAAACTACAGATGATGATCTTTTCGGACCTGCAGGTGAAAAATTCGCAAATACGAATATTATCGGAAAGATACTTGAGATCGGAAAACTCAAACATTTCAAGGATGGGGACGTAATGTATATTTTAGAAAGCAGCAAGGAGGAATGAGGACGGCTGAAGATAATGAGGATGTTATAACAAAACTTGTAGTCACAAGTTCGGATAGTGTGTTGCCTATCGATGCTGCCATGAAGATATACGAATCCAGCACTGATATCGTTATTAAGGAAACATGTTTTGGTACCATGGTCACAGGTCCGAGGGAATCTGTGGATAAAGTGGTGAAAGAGATAGTCGACCTTGACAGGAACCATATATTCGTAAAAGAACGAGGTTTCCCTCCGGGAGATGAAAGAAGGTGCCGTGCATCCCGGGGAGGCGGTTCCAGACCTGGTTTCTATTTCCTCAAGGAAGAAGCAATGATGCTTCCTATGATCGGTAATGCTCTTGATAAATATGACAGGAATGTTCCTCTCAAGGAGACAGAACACAAGAAAAAACTTGAAGTGAAAGAGCTTCAGGATCTGATAGAATCCACCTTATGAGGCAATACAATGGCAAAAGTTATCATATACCCTATAAACAGTCTGATCCTTTCTGACCTTGTGCAGAGGTTCGGTCACACGCCCCTGGCAATGATGGAAAAGATAAAGGAAAAGATATCCACTGTAGGTGTTGATTCTCCTCCCCTGAATATAACCGCAGAGGAACCAAAACATGGTCTTAAGTATGCGGCTGTTGAGGTTCCGGCAGGTGTGAGAGGCAGAATGTCCATAGTGGGACCGATGATAGAAGAGGCGGATGCAGGTATTATTGTAGGTGAGTCTCCCACGGCATTCGGTTGCATGGGATGTGCACGTACCAACGAACTGACCAAATACCTCATAAGGAACCGTGATATACCACTCCTTGAACTCGATTTCCCGGAAACGGATGATGAAGGGCAGGAATTTGTTTACAGGATTGCAGAGTTTCTGAAATCACTGCCTGAGGCCGAAGGGGAGGCAACAGAATGAATGATGAAGCTGTTGTAAAAGTGGCTCTCGTATCATGCGGTTCTGAATATGCCGGGGTTCACGGAGAGCTTGAATCAGTTGCATCAAGTGTTAATGCCACACTGATATATCCTGAGATAGACATTGATGTTCTTGATGATATCGGAAAGGAATTTGGTATCGAGGCCGCAAGTCCCGACCTTCGCCTTATGATGGCAAGGGCAAAGTCTGTGGTAGAAGGTCTTTCTGATGTGGATGGAGTGTTCATAACCTCATGTTTCAGGTGTGCTGAGGCTGCTATTGTCAGGAATGAGGTTCGGCGTTATATAAATAAACATTCAGATCTTCCGGTTATCAGTTATTCATTCACAGAGCGTACAACGGCAGCTACACTGTTGACCCGTATGGAAGCCCTTACAACCATTGCAAGGCGCAGGCACCTGCTTGCAAGAGAGAAGCAAAGCGGACTTACTGCGGGTATAGATTCAGGTTCCACCACCACAAAAGCAGTGGTTATGAAGAACAACGAGATCATAGGCTCCGGATGGGTACCTACCATCAAGGTCATTGACAGTGCAAGAGAAGCCTTTGATGAGGCACTTGAAGAAGCAGGGGTCAAAGAGGAAAATATTCAGGCGATCGGTACCACAGGATATGGTCGTTTTCTCATTGGTGAGCATTTCAATGCCAAACTGATCCAGGAAGAGATCACTGTCAACTCAAAAGGTGCTGTCTACCTTGCAGATACCCAGAAGGGACATGCAACGGTTATCGATATCGGAGGTATGGATAACAAAGCTATATCCGTTGATGACGGTATTCCGGGGATGTTTACCATGGGTGGTATCTGTGCAGGTGCTTCAGGACGTTTCCTTGATATGACTGCAAAGAGGCTTGGTGTGGATATCACAGAGCTCGGAGCCCTTGCTGTAAAAGGTATGGAAGAGAATGTGGATATGAACAGTTACTGTATTGTTTTCGGTATTCAGTCACTTGTAAATTCACTTGCCAAGGGAGCAACACCGGAGGATGTTGCTGCAGCTGCATGTCACAGTGTCGTGGAACAGATATTTGAACAGCAGCTTCAGGAGGTCGATGTAAAGGAACCATTGATTCTTGTAGGAGGTTCATCACTAATCGAAGGAGTGCCCAAAGCACTTGGAGAACTTCTCAAGATCGATGTTCTCGTACCATCTAACTCTCATCTCATAGGTGCTGTAGGAAGTGCTTTACTGGCATCAGGATTCGTGGAGGAGTAATTCTATGGAAGCTCTTGAGACTTTCATTGTAGAGTCCACTGTCCAGGATGAAGGAGATGCGTACAAGAGCATAGTCGCTGATATCATTACTGAACTGGTACTTGGCGGCTCCATAGGAAGAATTAAAGTTGTTATAAGGCCGGAAGATTCTCTTTTTCAAATGGCGGTCATCCTCAGGGGTAGTCAGCCAGCTGTAAAAGTATCCGACATGGCTGAAGTTGAGATAAGTAATCCGATAAAAAAAGAGATCACTGTTTCCATTGAGCAGGAAAAATATCTTCCGGAATTACTTGAAAAGCTATGGGCGAGATATGGTAGGACAAAGGTCTATCAACCTGAAAGAAGGACTCTTGTAATGAGCGCTGAAGATCTTGATGCGGAGGTAGAATTCCTGAAAAATATGGTTATCGCAGATCCTCAAAAAACACTACAGTCAAGACTGGTGGAAATGGCCATACGTGCCACCCCCGAAGGATTCAGGGTACGCTATCATTCAATGGACAATAATGTTTTTGTTTTTGCTGCCAGTGAAGACATATTGAAGCCCGAGTGGATAGAGGAAGCACGACAGATGGCAAAAGAACTTATGGGGGCAGAATAAATGGCAGCAATACTGGAGCCTTATATTTATGAGGGTGGTATACACAAACACACTCTCATTACTGAACTTCTTGAGGATCTTGGAGGTTATCTGATACAGAAGATTCCTGCTGCCACCGAGGTTACACTTGTTATGCTCATCCCCAGGGACGATGTTCATCTTATAGAAGAACTGGGCAAAAAACTTCTGGGAAAACTCACCCGTGCACCACTTACGGGCACTGAGATAGCTGTTGTGTCCCCTACCCTTGCTTCCCATCATCTTCCACATTCGGCATGTGATGTGGCTGAATTTATGCGCAGAGGCGGGGCCAATACGAATATGATCGGCCTTGCAAGGGGAATGGGCAGAAGGGTCTCTCTCTCTGATAATTATGAGAGAAAACTTATCAACGAACATGATATTGCATTATTTTCCTTTGGAACCTTCAGCGACTGTATCAAGAACAAGAAGCCAAAATTGCTGGAAGGTATAACCATTCCCAGGATCGTTGCAGGCGGACCGCGTAACCTGAAAACAGAGGATGTTGCAAATGCGGATCTGTATGTTGGTGGTATAGGAAGGGTAGCTCATCGTATGAGGAAGACCGGGGAATTGAGTTCTCTTGATGTATTGCTTGAAAAAGTGGTGGAGGTCGTGGAAAAGATGCGTGAGGATCTTGCAAAGGATCCCCTTGCTGTACTTCCTGCAAGGGCCATGAAAGAGATCCATGAACAGATACCTGAGATATTCAATGTTCTATCACCTGCTCCGATCACGCTGCAACTTGACGGTTTGCGTGTGAAACTTCCTTATGATGAGTTCCATGAAAGAGTAGAAGATCTCGAGTTCGATGAGGGTCTAAAACTCTCTGATATGGCTGTGATTACAAAATCAAAGATGAAAAATTATATATTGGTCAAGATCAAACGGGAATCTGAAGTAGGATTTACGGCTTGATCTCCTCCTGAAAAAAATCCATGGGGTTATTATGGAAATTGAAAAAATAAAAGAGATTCTCGACAAGGAACCTGATGAGGCTGTCGATGAGATTCTGGCAGATGTGGAAAAACGATATGGTGAGGTTCCTTACATAGTTAACTTCATGAAGGACATGCCTGAACTTTTCATATCACGTATGATCTATGAGAATAGCGTAATGCGTGAATTCAAACATCTTGAGCCGGAGACCGTGGAACTTATATGCATAGCTGTTTCATCGGCACTACGCTGCGAACATTGTCTGAAGACCCACGTAAGGGTTGCTAAAAGACTTGGTCTCTCAAAAGAAGAAATATTTGATTCTGTTCTTATAGCAAGCAGTATTTCAACAGCTGCAGTTCTTGCAGAAGGTACAAGATCTGTGGATTCGGAATTCAGTGAATCCGAATCTGCAATGGATAGTTCCGGTTGTACCATATGCAATATAAACTCACAGCTCCCCGAGGAAGATTGAAATATTCAGAAACAAGTTTAATGAATATCAATAGAAGGGAGTTCCAGGCCCTGAGGCCAGTACCCCTGCTATATATCCAAGTATGACACCACTGTTCAGAAATGGTAATCCTGCCTGTGGTTTTCCTTTCATGACAAGAATGCTCAGTGCAATAAATCCTGCTATTGTACCGATCATTGCTCCGAGTGCGGGATAGGATATGAATCCTATTGAATCGATGGCTGCTTTCTGAACCAGGAACACATTTGCAGAAACCACAAGTATGGTTGGCATAATGGCATCTCCGAGGCCCATGAAGAAAGCTTCTTTTTCTTTATCTTCTTCCTTTTTGAGCGAATCCTCTATAAAAGAATATCTGAGATGTTTCGGGATCACAAAGAGTATGGGAAGGTGCAGATCCATCACTCCTTCAGCAAGATCTATCATATGCTTTGTTTTGTAAACGGAGATCGCATCATATATTGCAAGCAGCGCCAGCAATACGATAACCGGCAAAATCGAAAGTGAGATGCCGAATATTGCACTTGCACCCGCGCCTATTATCAGTCCCACGGTATTGATCACGTACCATTCAGGGAATTTGTAAAGGAGTATTGTGAGAACTGCTGCTACCAGTCCCGAGATGGCATTGTTTGTCATTACTGATATGTCTGCAAGAGAAAGGAGTGCATAGAACACATAGTACATTGTGGCACCAACAGCAAGTAAGATTGTGAGTTGTATGATCCATTGCATATTTCTCTTGATCGCTACCAACAAGAGAAATGTGAATATAAGGATGATCACTATATAATAGATACTGTTTGCAGTTGATTCAGGATCCTCGAAAGCCTGCATATCATTTGCATTCATAGGCGCGGCTAACAGCAAAGCTGTGATCTGTACCACCAGTATGATGCCTGCCATCACAAGCATTGGTGCATAGTCTTTAATCGTTGTCTTCTCAGAACTCAATTCTGCAACTCCAATAATATAAATTATTCTTAATTTTATAAATATAGTAAATGTTCTGTTCAGTATTTAAGTGATTCTCTTTAAAAAAATAGTGTTATATAATAGTAATAGCAAAAAGGCCCATATAAGTAACGAGGGATCAGAATGGAAACAAGGGACATTTTATTTTCAGTTGTAATGGTAGTATCTTCTTTTGTATTGACATATGAATGGCTTGGAAGGTTCAAGTACAGTCCGGCAAACACTCTGATCATACTGTCTGCTATGGTAATGGTGGGTGCACTTGCCGCAATGATCCTTTCGGTGGACATGCGTTTACGTAAGATCGATAATATGCTTGAGGCCAAGGAGCGTTCTTTAAGGATAAACGTTCAGAGTGTTGAGAACAATCTTGATTCAAGAATGAACGAAGTTATCGCGAGAATGGACGATATGGCAGCTTCCATGGAAAGGACAAGATACAGGTGACATCCTTTTCTGATATATTCATATAATTACAAACCCGGGTATTTATGATTATTTATCATTATAAACTCCTCCAATCCCGAAAGCAATATTAACTAGATGTCTGTACAGTACAGTAATATCCATCTATAAGAGGTGCGTATATGCGCATTAATTTAGAACCGATAGGTATCATAAAAAAAGCCGGGAAATGTTCTGAGATTCTGATCTACTCGGACTTTGAGCAGCTTGTGAAGAACATGATGTCAAAGTTAAGTAAAAATGATGATGACCAGCATAACCTTGTGATAATTCACAAAAATAAAGATTCCAGTGATCTGCATCAGGTTCAGGTAAGCAAAACACGTCTCATTGACAGGGCAGGCAATATACTGAAAGTAGGAAAAATAGATGCAAACGATGACTCTGTCATTGACGTAAGACTCGAGTGTAACGGATTTATAACAGGCGAAGCCTGAACGGCACATTTTATAACTAAATACTTTATATGATTTCACATGGGTGTTGATATAGGAGAACTCCTTGAAAGGAGGACGATAGAGGTATCAGACCTTTCTTTAGATATTGTGGCGATAGACGCCTTTAATACACTTTACCAGTTCTTAAGTATCATCCGCCAGAGGGATGGTACTCCACTTAAGGACTCACAGGGGAATGTTACATCCCACCTTTCCGGTATCCTTTACAGGATGACCAATATAGTTGAAGCCGGAGTTAAACCTGTTTTTGTTTTTGATGGTAATCCGCCTGAGTGGAAATCATCCACTATTCAAAAACGCACAGATGCCCGTGAAAATGCAAAGGCCAGGTGGGCTGAGGCCAAGGAAAAAGGACTTGCTGAAGAAGCATATAAATATGCACAGGCATCCTCGAGAGTTGATGCCACCATAGT
>JAASSR010000101.1 GCA_021767785.1 Methanolobus sp. | reverse complement strand
GGGGACACCGGTATAATATTTATTGATATAAGTTCAGATAAGATCATAGCATATATGACCGTCAGTGAATAATGATAAATTTGAAAAAGGAAAATAAGAAAAGAAAAAAGTGATTGCCGATATTTCCTGTTGCCATATATCTAATACCTGCCGAATAATTTTTGGCAGGTAACATTATTTCAGGAATAAATTATTTTTATTTTGCGTATTCTATAAATATTAGACAAAAGCTTTAAGCATACTTAAGGATATGCCTAAAGGTATGGCATATGTCAATGAGTTCCTTTTATCAGGCCTTGTTTTCGGGTTTGCTGCGGGTATTTCTCCCGGGCCACTGATGGCCATGACTATCTCAGAGTCACTTAAATATGGTTCCCGGGAAGGTGTTAAGGTTGCAGTGTCCCCATTTATTACTGATATTTTGATAGTTTTAACCATACTTTTTCTCCTGATAAATTTAGAAAGTCACAGTATGTCCATTGCTATCATTAGTTTCGCAGGTGCTCTTTATCTTTTATATCTGGGTGTAGAATCAATCCTTACCGGAAATTTGGATATTGAAATTGATACAAAAAAAAGTGGATCATTGAAAAAAGGAATCATAGTCAACTTTCTGAGTCCTCATCCTTATTTGTTCTGGATAACCATTGGTGGTCCGATACTTTTCAGGGCACTTGAAATTGATATCGCTTCATCAATACTTTTCATTGCCGGTTTTTATTCTCTTCTTGTAGGATCGAAAATTGTTATCGCCATTTTTGTGGGCAGATTCAGAAGTTTTCTGAAGAGCAATTATTATCTTTATACAATACGTGCCCTTGGAATGGTTTATATTATATTCGCCGTATTTTTCCTGAGACAGGGTTTTAAAATGTTATAATTGATTATTTATAAAAAAATATTTAATAGATTTATTTTTGCATTCATAAAAAAGAAAAATAATAAGTTAATAATCCTCCTTTTAGACAGAATACAAAAGAGTAATCAGTTATGGGTCATTGAACCTGTCGGCATCATATCATCTGTCGGAGCAATACCATTTTCTTTCCTGTAAGCCTTTTTTTGCATTCATCCATCTTCGGACCTTTGCAATACATCGCAATAAATCCTTTGCAAGCAGCCTTTTTCTCACTTTGATAACAGTGTAAACATGTACATAGTTATTAAGAGAGAAAGGGCTGAATAAAATAATAAATATTTAGGACTCAGCCATTCAATTTACATTTTTAAATGTCAACTTGTAATTCTTAAGGAGTCTAATATGACTGATTTCCTGGAAAATTATTTTCAATTAAAGGAACATGGAACTATATAAAGATCGAAAAATTCTGATGATGTTTACTTACAATAATGAAGTATGTCTTTGTGCGGGATTTGTCCTCTTTCCACTTTTAAAACCTTAAGTGGTAAAAGCAGTGAAGTTAAGCCTGTTGCATGGATATTGTTTGTTTTATGTCAATGTTCTTTATATTCCATCCTTACTGAACCGATAAAACTCCAAAAAATGAATGTGATTCATTCAGAGTCACCTTGAATTTACTGTAGAATTGTCCTGAGGTGCATTTTAGATCAGACGGGAAGGTGTTCAGGAGGATTCAGAGAAAGACGGAACACCTCAGAACAAATGTCCACTATACCAATTCTATATTATATTCAATGCTTTTAATAATTTATGGTGTATATTATATTCAATAAATACTATTTTTCTACAAAAACAACAATATTTTTACCAATATATCCGATATCTTCATTTGATGTTGCATTTATTATTCTTTCGCTGGTCAATGAACTCAATGCCCCATTGTGCCAGTGATTCGAGTACAGGTATTATGGTCTTACCGAAATCAGTAAGAGAATATTCTACCCTGGGAGGTATTTCAGGATACATGTATCGGTTAACAAGACCGTCCTTTTCCAGTTCTCTTAACTGTTTTGTCAGCATTCGGGGAGAGATACCCGGCAATGTCTGTTGAAGGGCATTGTAGCGCAATGTTTCTTCCTTAAGTTGCCAGAGTATCAGTGGTTTCCATTTTCCACCAATGACACCCAAAGTAGCTTCCACGGGACAACTGTATTCCTGATTATTGCTATGGGTATCTTTTGTTCTTTCTTTGGTAACCATAATATTCCTTACTATACATTTTGTTAGTAAATATCAAAAAATAGTGTATGGTATATAAATATAGTAGTTACCATCTATTTTGTGCTTACGAAATATTACTCTTGATAAAGGAATGATCAAAATGAAAGTAGTAGGTTTTGTCGGAAGTCCCAGAAAGAATGGAAATACTGATGTGCTTGTTCAGCAGGCTCTGGACGGAGCATCAGAATCAGGTGCAGATGTTGAAAAATTCTATATTAATGATATGGATTTCAAAGGTTGTCAGGGTTGTAATTACTGCAGAGAGGTGGATGCCTGTAAACTTAATGATGAAATGGAAAAAGCATATGATGCCCTCAGAAACGCAGATGGTTTTGTGTTCGGTTCACCTATTTATTTCTTCCAGTTCACCGGTCAGATGCGCCAGTTCATTGACCGCTGTTTCGCTCTTATCAACCCGGACTTTACTCCACGTATCGATGCAGGTAAAAAAGCTGTGATAGTTGGTGCACAGGGAAATCCGGAACCAGATGCCTTTAAATCCACTTTTGATGAATTCAGCCAGGTGCTCCAGATGTTCGGTATGGATGTGAAAGGAACTTTTGTGGATAGTGGTCATCATGTTCCGGGTGGAGTTAAAGAGAACACAGAGCTCATGGCGCAGGTAAAGACAGCTGGAAATCAGCTTTTTGAGTGATATATAAAAAAAGCATTCACTTCAATACTTACTTTTTTTGATCTGTCTGTCTAACTTTATAACAATCTAAGGTTCATTTCTGGACAGGCTTTAATGGACAATCCTTAAGAACATTTTCTTCCTTCTTAATAAGAGGTACAGGGTTTAAAATATCAGGATGTCCGCAGTAGTATACGGTCCCAACTCTGTTCCTTCCGGGAATCCCTGCACATTTTGAATACAATGGCATTTTCTTTTTATGTTTACAATTCGAACATTTCATTTTTATATCCTGGAGTTTATTGTCTCAAATATAGGTATATATTCTACTGAATTTATATTATGTCTTTTATTATTTATATTCTCCTTCCTGAAATAAGTGTTAATATTATTTTGAATGTCATATTTTTTAGATCATGAGCATTATATTTTATATAGTATATATTCTTCTATAGAAATAGTGAAGTAAAGGGAACATAACTTACCACCATAGTCTCATTGTTGTACCATACCAACTTTTTTTACATTCTGAGAACACAATGCTCCATTGCTAATTACCAGTTTAACCAATGTAATATTTCACTTATCATGCAAAAATATATCTGACATATCTATAAAACAATTATGTGTGAATAAGGAGACGCAAAAAGTGAAACAAAATTTTTCGTACGGACTACTCATCCTTGTTGCAGGTATCTTGATAGGTCTGAGTGTAAGTTCTTTTTCATGCGGTCCGTTAAAGGTGGAAGGTTTAATACTTGTTGATGGTACGACTTCAATAGGTCAGTCCGATGATGATCCTTTTGTTAGTTTCTATAATTATAACTTCACTCTTTACAACAGTGGACAGGAAAACATATATGTTACAACTATCGAACCCATACTTGCTGAAAATCCTTACATTCTCTCCTCTCAGAAATCAGTTCGTGAAGTAGTTAACAAAAACCTCACTCCAGGTTCGTTTATATCAGTAGAGGGTACAATCAGGTTCGATTCCGGAAATGCAACAAAAGAAGAGTTGATGGATTTTGAGCCGATCCTTTATATTAATGTGTCATCTACAGAAACGATACCTTATTTCAATGCTGGTTCTGATAGTATTTCTGGTTAATCTTTTTTTAAATCTATATTGATAAGGTGCCCGGTTGGTTCAGGAGATCACAGATATATAATTAAATGTCATAAACTTCATTATAAGGCAACAGGTGTTAATATGAAGCTTGAACAAAAAGATAAGGATAGGATAGTGTCAATAGTGGCATCACGCTATTTTTCCGATCAGGGCTGGAAATGGATCGACCTGAATAATGATATAGCAAAAATATACAAAGCTCACGATGAACTCAGGGATCAGTATGCTGCTTATCCTTACATGAGCCGGGACTGGTATGTCAGTAATTCCGCTACTAAAAATGTTCATATGTGTGAGAACTGGGATGAACTAAGCGAGCTTGTGGAATTTCTCAATGCATACGGCCAGCATTTTGATTTTCTCATCAAGGATACAAAAAAATCTTTGTGCATTGCCAGTACGGATGGTTATTTGACGTCTGAACAGAAATCTGCAATATCATCTGCGAGAAGGTCCAGATACAATGTTTTTGTTTTCAGAGTTACTGTTCCTGAAGAGATAGAATTTGAGCTTATGCAGATAGGTGGTGGAGTATAATTCTCTCTCTTCCTCTATCGACACATTCATATTATGTGTATTCTATTTTCAGCCTACTTTTATATAGTATATATCTGTATTATACCCGACGTGGTTACTATCGTGTAGCAGGTAATCTGTAAATGGCCTGCTACTTCACAATAATTATAAAAGTAAAATTGATTTAAAAATAACATTCAAATAAATTATAGAGAGGAGTTTTAATATGGAATCTTTAATTTATCTTGCCCCTCTTGCTGGTTTTATTAGTTTGTTATTTGCCGGCTTCTTTGCACGCAGTATCCTAAAAGAGGATGCAGGTTCAGAGAAAATGCAGCAAATAGCAGGTGCCGTCCAGGAGGGTGCGATGGCATATTTGAATCGTCAATATAAAACAATAGCAATAGTCGCTGTGATTCTTGCTTTACTTATCTTTGCACTTCTGGACCATGGAGACAAGATAGCTATCGGTTTCCTTGTTGGTGCTATAAGTTCGGCAGCTGCGGGGTACGTTGGTATGAACGTATCTGTCAGGGCCAATGTAAGAACCGCAAGTGCAGCATCAAAAGGATTACAGAAGGCAATGTCGGTTGCATTCCGCGGCGGAGCTGTCACAGGTCTTGCTGTAGTAGGCCTTGCTTTGCTCGGTACAAGTGGTTTCTACATTATTTATGGTGATGTGGACCTTGTGGTAGGGTTCGGTTTCGGAGCAAGTCTTATCAGTCTCTTCGCAAGGGTTGGCGGTGGTATCTTTACCAAGGCAGCTGATGTAGGAGCAGATCTTGTAGGTAAGATTGAAGCAGGAATCCCTGAAGATGATCCACGTAATGCAGGTGTTATAGCTGATAACGTTGGTGATAATGTAGGTGACTGCGCCGGTATGGGTGCTGACCTCTTTGAAACATATGTAGTAACAGTTCTTGCATCAATGCTTCTCGGGTCACTCATTATTGATACACACCCGAATGCAATTGTCTATCCACTAATTCTCGGTGCAGTGGCAATCTTTGCATCTATCATTTCCGTATTCTTCGTAAAAGTCGGAAGCGATGGTAAAATTATGAAAGCGCTCTACAAAGGCGTAGCAGTTTCTGCAATACTTTGTCTTGTTGCTTTCTATTTCGTTACAAGTTACCTCATGGGAGACATTGTTTTCTATTATGCATCCATCGTGGGTGTAATTATCATGGTTCTCATGGTGGTTTTCACAGAATATTATACTTCAACTTCATTCCGTCCTGTTAAAACAATTGCAGCAGCATCCGAAACCGGTGCAGGTACAAATGTAATTTCTGGTCTTGCCATCGGTTTTGAAAGTACCGCGCTTCCTGTTGTCATAATCATTGCTGGTATTCTGTCATCTTTCTTCATTGTAGGCGGAGCGGTAAGCCCAGCAATAGGTCTGTACGGTATCGCAATTGCAGCAGCAGCAATGCTTTCAACAACCGGTATGATCGTGGCTCTTGACTCATACGGTCCTATCACTGACAACGCCGGTGGTATCGCAGAAATGGCTGGTATGCCATCCGATGTACGTAAGATCACCGATGCACTGGATGCGGTTGGTAACACAACAAAGGCAGTCACAAAGGGATATGCCATAGGTTCTGCAGCACTGGGTGCCCTTGCACTGTTTGCAGATTATACAGGTAAGGTCGGACTTGAAGGCAGTGCACTGAGTCTCAGCAAGCCAGTGGTCCTTGTTGGTCTCTTCATCGGTGGTCTGCTTCCATTCATTTTCAGTGCAGTTACAATGCAGGCTGTAGGAAAGGCAGCATTCAAGATCGTTAATGAGGTTCGCCGTCAGTTCCGGGAGATTCCGGGAATTATGGAAGGAACCGCAAAGCCGGAATATGGTAAATGTGTTGATATTGTTACAGCAGCAGCTATCAAAGAAATGGCAATACCTGGTGCACTCGCGATTTTCGTACCACTTATTGTAGGACTTGTACTTGGTCCGGCGGCCCTGGGTGGTCTTCTAATAGGTATCATTGTATGTGGTCTCTTGCTTGCACTCACAATGGACAATGGTGGTGGAGCATGGGACAATGCTAAGAAGCTTATTGAAGACGGAGAACACGGTGGAAAAGGTTCAGAGGCCCATAAGGCAGCTGTTGTTGGTGACACCGTTGGTGATCCATTCAAGGATACATCTGGACCAGCACTCAACGCTTTGATCAAGGTAGTGAACATGGTTGCCATCCTGTTCTCAACATTATTCATCGGTGCAGGGATTTTCTGAAATTGAAATAAACAAAAAATTTTCCGGCAATAGCCGGAAATATTTTTCTCTTTTTATTTTTGTCTTTAAAAAAGATAACTTATCTCACCTGTATATCAATCCTAAAGTTCTCAATGTTAAAAGTAATTTTATTTACTTTCGCTCATGTTTCTAACTGAGTGAATAAATTCTGAAATGAGCCTTAGGATAATCTGAATATATAACAAAAAACTATGATTGCGTGGGTGGGTTAATGTATTTGGGGAGTGGGGTTTAAGTGTGGGAGTGGGTTTAGTGTATGAAAAGAGCCACCCACGCAAAGACAAGCTAGAGAGGTCATAATATTATATAAATCTTGTGTTTTTAT
>JAASSR010000023.1 GCA_021767785.1 Methanolobus sp. | reverse complement strand
CTTAAAGCTATCAAACAGGCACTTGTAAACCTTGGACGCTCTCCTCATGAGGTGTTCATAGCTTCAGGTATCGGTCAGTCAAGTAAACTCCCTCATTATCTTAAGTGTAATGCTTTCAACGGATTGCACGGACGCTCTTTGCCACCTGCTACGGGTGCAAAGGTCGTGAATCATGAACTTACCGTAATTGCAGTTACAGGGGACGGAGATTGTTACGGCGAGGGAGGCAATCACTTCCTTCATACTGTCAGAAGGAACCCGGACATCACTATGATAGTGCATGATAATCAGATATATGGTCTTACAAAAGGGCAGGCATCGCCTACAAGTGAGGTAGGTATGAAGACGAAGGTCCAGACACATGGTGTGTTCAACATGCCTCTGAACCCTTTGTCTCTGGCCATATCCCTCGATTGCTCTTTTGTAAGCCGGGGATATGCCGGTAAGATCCCTCATCTAACAAAACTTATCGAAAAGGCCATAGAACATAAAGGTCTCTCCCTTGTGGATGTGCTTCAGCCATGTGTATCATTCAATAAACTGAATACTTTCAAGTGGTATTCAGAAAGGGTTTATGAAATGGATGATCCGGGTTATGAACTAGATGATCGTATAAATGCCTTTGAAAAGTCAATGGAATGGGGTGACCGGATACCTCTCGGTGTATTCTATGTAAATGAAAAGCCCAGTTTTGAGGATAATCTGGATGTTCTTTCTTCAGGTCCGTTGTATAAGAACCCTGCCGAAAAAGAGCTGATCAATGAACTAATTGACGGTTTCATCTGAATATGGATATGATCTGTTCTTCCTGGGCATTGAGAAAGTGAATGTACTTCCTTTTCCATATTCACTTTCCACCTCTATGGTCCCTCCATGGAGCTCTATGATTTTTTTAACAATTGATAGTCCGAGTCCTGTACCCTGGAAGCTCCTTGAGTTTGATGAATCTGCCTGGTAGAAAGGATTGAAAAGCTTTTCTTTTTCTTCTTTGTTAATACCTATGCCATCGTCGATAACTGATACTTTTAACATTTCATCCTCAGCAGCTGCAATCACATATACATGCCCTTTATTATGGGTGAATTTTACGGCGTTGCTTATGAGGTTATAGAGTATCTGTTTGAACTTGATCTTGTCCGCGTATATGTTAATATCATCCGGTATCAGAAAGTTGACTTCAATGCGTTTTTTCTTTGCAAGAGGACTGATCACATTGTAGACGTTATTCATGATAGTATTCAAATAAAAATCTTCGAAATGAAGGTCCATTTTTCCTGCTTCGATCTTTGAAAGGTCAAGTATGTCATTTATGAGTTCAAGCAGATGTTTTCCACTTGATGAAATATGATTTGCAAACCTTTTTTGTTCGTTATTCAAGTGTCCGAAATCGTTTTCCTGAAGCATTTGCGAAAAACCTATGATGGCATTCAGAGGTGTTCTGAGTTCATGGCTCATGGTAGCAAGGAATTCGCTCTTGGTACGATTCGCCTCTTCAGCTTCTATCATTGATCTGATTATTGTTTCTTCCGCTTTTTTCCTTTCAGTGATATCTTCTACGCTGAATATCATTTTAGCATCGTTTTCAATGTCAATATACGCAGTTGAGACCTGTACACTTTTCTGAATATGTGTGCCATCTGGCAGCTGTATTGTCGTGCTGCCTTCTCTTTTATGTATATTCTTTTTTGTTCTGAACGTTTCCATCCTTGCATTGTGGAAAATACATTTGCAGCATTCTTCACATGTACCACATTCATTATTTTTGGAAGCCTTCTCACAGGAGAAAACCTCTCCGGCTTTTAAGCCGACAGAATTTTCTTTTTCAAGCCCTGTGATTTCTGTACACTCTTTATTCAGGTTCTCCACAAACCCATTTTTGTTTACAAGTACCATTGGTATAGGTGCAAGTTCAAAAATGGTATCAAGCATATCGTTCTGTTTTCTAAGGATATGCTCGCTTTTCTTACGATCACTTATATCACGACTGATGCCCAGGAAAAATTTGAAATTCCCGTGCTCATCCATAACAGGATTGATGTGTAACTCGGTCCATACAGTTGATCCGTCTTTACATGGCTGTTCAACTTCTATAATCCGGGGTGTATCAGGAAGCACTCCTTTTTTGAACTTTTTGAAAAAAGTGGTCCATATTTCCATAACTTTCTGTGAAGATTCTGTTGTGAGTCTTTCTTCAATGGGCAATTCCATAAGCTCGTCGGGAGTGTATCCTCTTAGTTTTTTTACAGAAGGGCTTACATAAAGGAAATCTCCTTTAGAGTCAAGAAGCCAGATAACATCATTTGCATTCTCTGCTATAAGGCGGAACATTTCCTCGCTTTCTTTCAGAGCATTTTCAGCCTTCTTTTTATCAGTTATGTCGGAACAAACGCCTATTGTTTTGATAAATTCTCCGCTGTGGTCATCGAATATTGGTGTTCCATATTCTTGCCAGTATCGTATTTCTCCGTTTTTGGCTATCACACGATACTCGCTTTTAAAGAAATCCGCATTCTTCCTATACTCTTCTATTTTTTCTATAACTTCCGGCAGGTCATCAGGGTGCACTTTTTGTGACCACGCATTGAGTGTTCCTTTCATTTCTTTTTCTTCGTATCCAAGTGCTTTTCCTATGTTCCCGAACCATTCCAGTTTGTCACTTCTCATGTCCCATTCGTAGATGAGATCATTTGAGCATCCTGCCACTTTTTTAAAACGCTCTTCTGCATTCTTACGATCGGTGATATCGTGCATAGTTCCGGTGAAATGCCTGAAATTATGATTCTCATCAAAAACCGTCTGGATGGTCAGCTCCATCCATAATGTAGATCCATCCTTGCAAAGGATCTCAGTTTCAAATACGGGAATCCTGGGAGACTCACCTTTTCGGAGTTTAGAGGAAAAGGTTTCCATCAGGCCGGCAATAAATTTGAAAGACCTTTCAGTAATCAGTTCTTTAAGTTCTTTCTTAAAAGTTTCTTCCTGCGTGAAACCTGTTATCTTTTCCACAGAAGGACTGACATAAAAGATTTCACCACTGGGTTTCATTGAAAAAATGATATCATGTACGCTTTCGGTAACCATGCGGAAATCTTCATGGATATCAAATTGTTTCTTTTCAATTTTACTGATGATGTATTGTAATTCTTTTTCTGTGTAAGGTTCTTTGATGTACCATATACTTTCAAAATTTTCAATTTTATCAAAAAAACCCTTGCATGATCCGGCTAATATGAAGAGTACATCAGAGTCATTTTTTGAAGCAATTCTTATGATGTTCTGAATAATGTTGTGATCAGTATTTTCATACACTTTAAAAACGAACAATATGTAGTTTTCATTATTCGTATATGAATCATCATATTCGTCAATATGAACCACAGATACATCTTCACAGATGTCATAAATAGTCTTTAATTCTTTTTTCAATGTGTTGATATTGTTTTTGGTGTGGCTGAAGAGGACCGTTTTTTCCATTTTTTCCCTCTTTCCGGAGCGGCTAAGTTTATGCTCAACAAATAAACAGATTTTATTATATTATTCATTATATTTAAAGTTATTATACTTTTATGAAGCATTCTTTGTCAGGCGATTATTCTGCTAATTTCATTGCTTAAATTTACCCTTGATTACCACCAGTTTTTCAAAGGAACATTTATCTGTGGCTATGACCTCAGATTCGATTTTATGCCTGGCCATTTCACCCATAACTTCTTCAATTCCCGTAAGGGATGATATAAGGAGTAGTATAGTTCCATGGGGTTTAAGGTAATCTGTGACCTGGTCCATGAACGGCTCAATATACTTGCGACCATCAACTCCGCCGTCAAAAGCATAATTGAGCCAGCCTGGAACTTTCTCATCGTCAGATGTTGGCAGATAGGGGGGATTGAATATTATAATATCAAATTGGTTATTGCTTTTAATTCCTTTGAACATGTCTGTTCTTATGATGTTGATACCATTGGAACTTGCGCAACGTGCAGCAAAAGGATTTATATCCGTTGCTATCAGCTCGATATTTTTGTTAGCTTCGATGACTGCGGAGACAAAACCAGTTCCAGTCCCTATCTCAAGGATGCACATTCCGTCTCTGATAAGTTCGAGGGCTGTATCTGCAAGAAGGCATGAATCTTCGCCGGGCTCATATACCTGTTCAGAAAGATGGATTTTTGCATTGTGATAATTGATGGTAACCATAAAAACTACAATTTTTCATTTTTGTTTATGCTCAAACAGTATGTTTGCCAGTTCTGCAAACTGTTCAGGTTCCAGATTTTCCGGTCTTTTTTCCAGCAGTTCCTTTGGCAACTGGTGTATGAACTCTTTAATATCGTTTACACCCAGTAATTGTTTGTTCCTAATTATGGAATTTCTTACCTTTTTACGTCTCTGTCCGAAAAGAGCGGTTACAAAATCTAGAAAATATTTTTCATCAATTACCTCAAAGTCTGCTGGCCGTGGTCTGATCTTCACAACAGCTGAAAGGACTTCAGGTGGCGGGGAAAATGCACCTCTGGGTACCTTCATGATCATTACAGTGTCTGCAAAATATTGTGCGTTCACAGAAAGACGACTATAATTCTTTGAGTTTGCATGAGCTACCAGCCTCTGTGCAAATTCATATTGATACATTAGAATTGCCAGTTTGAACTTATATTTGAGCAATTTGAATGTAATTTCTGATGAAATTGAATAGGGAAGATTTGAAACAACTTTATCAAATGGAGGTAAATCAACTTCTAGCACATCTCCATGTATAATAGTGATTTTATCAGAATCCCCAAATCTATCCCTAAGAACCTCTGTAAGTTCAGGATCCCTTTCTATGGCAATCACATGTCCTGCCCGGGACATGAGCCTTTCTGTCAGATTACCGATACCTGCACCGATTTCAAGTATTAATTCGTTAGGTTCTATGCAGGCAGCATCTGCTATCCTGTCAAGGATTCGTTCATCAACTAAAAAATGCTGGTCATGGTATCCACCACGGATACCATATTTTCTTAATATATCATGGACCAACTAAAGGACACCTTTTAATGGTTACGTGGACGACGTGGCGGTGTTGTGAAAAGTCTGTACTTGATATTGTCGTCCTTCAGTTCTTCTATGATCCTGTTGACTATGACTTTCTCGGGTGAGTGGACGCCTCCTACTCTTTCATGTAGTTCTTCAAATGTCTTGAACTTGCCCTTCTTTCTTTCATCGATGATAGCCCACATAAGTTTTTTTCCTATTCCGGGTAAAAGCTCAAGCATGTGCAGTCTGTTTGTTATCGGATGGGCATCATTAAAGAACTGAACGAACTTTTCTTCGCGATGTTTTACACTTGTTTCTAGAATGAATGGCAATTCCAGTTGTGCTCCGTGGCTGAGATCCTGATATCCTATACGGTGTTTCACGTGGTCTATAAGATCTCTCTCTCCATCACCTATGTAGACCCTGGATTGTATATCAGGTGTCTTTTCTTCCTTTGGCACAAGTTCCATCAGAACGAAATGATTCTCACCGATGGCCTGAACAAGAGGTTTCTTTTGATAAGAAGGACGTTTGTCATCAGAACTTCCATACGGAAGATAATCTAAAATCCATGCATATTCTTCTTTTTCAGGTGGTTTTCCTCTTGTTGGCATAATGATCGTTCCCTCCAGGGTCATACCTGCCGCTACTGCTGCAACTTCACTCGATGTTAAAAATGGGGTGTATCAAATATAAATCTAATCCATTGCTTCTTCTACAAGATCAAGCATTTCATCGAGTTCTTCATTTGTAAGTGTGAATCTCTCCTTTGCATAAAGTGACCTGAGTTCATCTCGGGTAAGCGGCATAATGTCGGCAATTCTTATTGCGATCTCAGGTTTCATTTTCTCCAGATCAAGAAGTTTATTTACAAGATCTCTTGCTTTTTCAGGGCTCGTCTTTGAGAACATCTCTGCATGATTGATAGCTTTACGCAGTTCATATCCCAGTTCTTCTTCATTATCGAGACGTTCTTCCATAATCTCATGAAACATGCCCTTTACTTCGGAGAGGGTTAATAACTCTTCACTCAGAACTTCTTTTACTATCATTGATATACACTCTATGCATTAGTTGGATTCGTGCCAGTATGGCAGGTTATATTATAATTATTACACTATAATATAAGTTATTTAAAGTATGCTTATATACAGTTCCATATCGTTGGATATATGCAATAAAGATATCTCTAACGATAAATAAAGGTATTCCAGGTTAGCAACCTGGAATTGCTGTTAATTATTTAGTATTTTTGTGGTTTCAGATGCTGTGGAAGGGATATGATATCTTTCAGCGCATTTCCATCCTTTACCTTAAGCAGATAAGCACGTCCGCGCTGTCCAATGATCTTTCCGGTTCTTCCCTGGAATTTTGCGTTTGGCATTCCCTTCTGTACACTCGGATCAATGTCGATGTGTACCATCTGACCGTTATTGAATTCCTGAATAGCTTTGCTAACAGGTGAGATTCCTCTTTCTCTTGTGGTCTTCTTTAATTTGTATCTTGTGCAGCATTTTTCACCGTTTGATGTTGGCATGATTATTTTCCTCCGTTGAACAAATGATTGGTTCTATTGAATGATATGGATGATATATAAGTGACATTTATCACTTTGCAGAGATCTATCAGATATCCACCTTAATTACAGTAAGTTCTTCCACAGTTGCCTGAACTCCCAGCTTTTCTGTAAGGTTTGGTACGGTTCTTCCATCGTCTCCGGATGTCAGCTCCTTTACATAGAGTCCGGCCTCACAATGAACTTCTATTATGGCATGATCTTCTGTATTCTCTATAAGCTCCATGTTATGGACATATCGTTTCCGGACAATGTCGCTTCTTCTGTGGGCAACTCTCTGCGGAGTTCGCTGGTGTATCTGAACTCCTATAAGGGAGTTGATGGCATTTTTAAGCCTGTCCGTTGAAACAGGCTCTTTGAATGTAACTTTAAGGTTATAAACTTTATCCGCCTTTGAGGATTTCAGTGTCTCAATGACATCTTTCTTCACAAGCTTAAGTCCTTCAACTTCTACTTTACCAATGGCGAATTCATTGATCTTCTTTTCCAGTTCCCATGTATCAATGCTGCGGATATGGGGATCCAGAGCCTCTACCACAAAAGGTCTTCCGGTTCCGAGCATAAGAGCGTCGATATCTTCCCGTCCTGCACCATGGAATTTCGTATCTGTTCCTTTAGTTGCTTTAATTACCTCTTCTGCGATCAGTTCATCAACTGACTCAGGATACTGTTTTCCAGTATTGTCACATTGCTGGCATCCTTTTCCTCCGCAACTTCTGCATGGCCATCTGGTCTGAGGGATACCTCTTACAAGCTTTCTGTATCTTCCCTGGATATAAAGTGATCTTACCTGGATGTTCGTTGTCTCTTCTGCTATATCAAGGGTCACAACTATATCCGGGATTTCAAACTCGACATCTTTGCCGGTACGTTCCGATATCAGTTTGCCGACCTCACGGTTCATCTCGGTCTTGAACTGTTCTGCATGTGTGATCCCGCATTCGCTCCAGAGTATTTCTTCGTTCTCGCCTATAAGACCGCTTACCTTCGTGCCCACAAGGAATGTGGAATACTCTCTTTCACCGATACTTTTCACTGCTTTATCAGCCCAGAGATCAAGCCTGTCAAAAACACCAAGACATACCCAGCATTTTTCATCCTCGCCTTCGATCTTCAGGGTCTTTCTTGCGTAATGACTACACTTTGCCAGCTCTTCAAGCAGGGATTCGTCACCTGTATCTTTAAATGTGGAATCCGCTTCCATCACAAGGCTCAGTTTTAGAGCTTTGCCTCTTTCATCATTTGTAAGGCCCGTAGACAATTTGGCGAACTGCCTGCCCATGCAATGATCACAGATAGGTCCTTCATCAATTATCTTCTTAGCTGTTTCAAGTATGCTCATTGGATCACTCTGGTTTATCTGATAAGCACCGGATTTCTCAGATGACTGGCAACAGATAGATACTATCTAATATAACCTTTTTTGACTATGCTTCCCTTCTGTCCAGTTCATTATGTATTATTATTATGCAGTGGTCAGAGTGCAGGGACATGGGTCCGATCTTCAGGGTTTTTTTTGCCACTTTCTCTATCATCTTTTCCTCTTCTTCGGTAACACCTGTGTGATCCCCGAGGATAAACACCGCATCTTCTTTGAGGTCTTCATATTCCCTTATATTCTCACCATCTTCTTTCAGGTAGAAGATATCTCTTCCTGCCTCATCAAATTCGTTGAGCAGTTCTTCAAGTCCTGCACGGCGTATCCAGACTCCCGGAGTGGATTGTGTTTCGTAAGGAGTGGAGCTCTTTTGAAGTGCTTTTTTAATGAGGGATCCACTGCTTCTTTCATCGGGATTAAGGTATTTCAGTTTCTCTCCGTTGAACCTGATGATCTTTCCCGGATCCGGCTCTCCCAGAAGTAAGAGGTGTACATTAACATCACGTCTCATTCCGTGTGAAAGGAAAAGTGCGGAGTTGACACATCTGCAAAGAATATCCATTCTACCGGCTGAACCGGGAAGGTCGTTAAGTGAAAAGTCTCCGGTGGTTAGTGCTTTATGGCCTATTATTACAAAATCTTTCATTTTTTTCCTCAAATATTTACAGTTAGTTATTATTAATGACCCTTGAGCAACATCTTTGCAAGTGCTGCTGCTATTTCCCTGTAATTCATTTCCTCTCTGGCAATACCAGCTACGAACGCGTCATATTTATCCAGCTGTCCTCGCCTTATAAGCATCCTTACCTCATCAGCAATGCGATCTTCTCTTATTCTTTCTATATCTCTTTTGCTTGGTAGTTCTCTTTTGATTATTTCGCTTTTTGTGATGTCTTCTATTGCCTTCAGTTTGTTCTTTTCTTTTCCTGATACAAACGTATAGGCAAATCCGGGTCTTCCTGCCCTGGCAGTCCTTCCTATCCTGTGAACATAAATTTCGGGATCCCGGGGCAGATCATAATTAAAGACCACTTCTATGTTGTCGATATCTATGCCTCTGGCAGCCACGTCGGTTGCTATGAGGATGTCTGTTTTATCGTCCCTGAACTTCTCCATCCTGCGCTCTCTTTTGTTCTGTTTGATGTCGCCATGCATCGCTTCAACAGGATAGCCTTTGGAGCGCATTTTTATCAAAAGTTTATCGACTTGCTTTTTGGTATTGCAGAATACAAGGGCCGACTTGATATTCCCGGCATCAATCAATCGTTTTAATGCTTCTGTTTTTGCGTTATTCTTTACTTCGAAATAATATTCTTTTACTTCTGGTACAGTAAGTTCTTCCTGGATCACCTTTAAGTGCAGGGGATCTTTCTGATACTGTTCCGTAAGTTTCAATATGGCTTCAGGTATGGTTGCCGAAAACAATAATGTTTGTCTGCCCGGGGGTATGGTGTCAAGTATCTCTTCTATATCCTCTCTGAATCCCATGTCCAGCATCTCGTCGGCTTCATCAAGCACCACGATACCAATATCTTCTGTCTGTATTGTTCTCCTTTCAAGATGATCTATGATCCTCCCGGGGGTTCCTACTATGATCTGCACTCCTGATCTGAGTTCATCTATCTGGGTGTCGATGGACATGCCTCCGTATATGGGAGCTATATTGATACCGGGAATATATTTTGCAAGTGAACTAAGTTCTTCTGCAACCTGATTCGCCAGTTCTCTCGTAGGACATATTATCATTGCCTGGGTATTCTTACTTTCAGTATCTATAAGTTCCATCAGGGGAATCCCAAAGGCTGCTGTTTTGCCTGTCCCGGTTTGTGCCTGTCCTATGATGTCCTTTCCTTCAAGTATCTGAGGGATGGTTTTCTGCTGTATTTCTGTAGGTTCCCTGAAACCCATTTCTTTAATGCTTTTTCTGATTTCCTTTGAGAGGTATAATCCTTTGAATATTTCTGTTTCCATTTATTTCACTCTTGAAATACTACTGTATTGTTCAGTCTCTGTTTTTCAGAATGGCGTATTTGTCAGCTATTTCCAAAGCTATATGTGCGACCTCTTCGGCATTATGGCCCATTATCCTTATCATGGCTTCTTTTCCCATTCCACCTGTATCATATATTATCCTGGATATATCTCCGTGGTCTTTAATTGCCTGTTTTGTTCCCCAATCAATTCCCGACATACTTTCGGGTTCTTCTTCACGGGAGAATGATGAAATGCTAAATCCGATTTCTTTACATATATTCAATATATCTTCGGAATACCTGATATTCATGGATGCTCTGAAATCGGGATCGTATTCCATTGCAGCAAGTACTATCCGACCTACATGTTCACTTGTACCGAATTCAATGTCTCCGACTGCTTTTGGTGAATCTTTGACATTGATCATCCTGCCGCTTATAGCAGCAATTTCGGATATTGATCTGGCATCCGGAAGTGCCATTGCTATGTTGGATCCAACTTCAGGGATCAGTCCTGCAAAGTCCATGCATTTGTTTAATATCTCAACGCCTGATTTTACATTCTGTACTGTGTTATATCTATTTGCGTTGTTCAGAAGACGGGATAACTGATTGACGGGTCCAACACCTTTTCCGATCTGCACGCTTCCTTTAATAGCTTCCACAACGAAATCCTTTGCTATTTTCGCAGCTTCGTCTATATTGTATCCTCTGGCAAGAGTTGCGGCCAGTGATGCCGAGTAAGTGCATCCTGAACCGTGTGTTCCTCCTTTGACAAAACTTCCTGAGATCAGTTTATAGGTATTATCCCTGGAATCGTATATAAGGTCCGATCCTTCTAAATGGCCTCCGGTGATAATTACAACCTCGACTCCGCTTCTACCGATAATCTTTGCTGCCTGCTTCGCATCCTCCAGGTCATATATTTTCATTCCTGAAAGGATACATGCTTCATTTATGTTTGGTGTTACAACCTCTGTTATTGGCAAGAGTTCTTTTTTCAGGGTATCCACAGCATCTTTTCTGAGCAGATCTCCACCTGCTTCTGCTGCCATGACAGGGTCCGCCACCAGCTTCAGATCATATTTTTTGACCATTTCTGCAACAGTTGATATTATTTCGGCCGAAGATAGCATTCCGGATTTGGCCCATCTTATATCCATATCTTTGCAGACTGCATCTATTTGATCTCTGATCACTTCACAGGGAATGTCATATGCACTCAGTACTCCTGTGGTATTCTGTGCTGTTACTGATGTTATGGCACATGCAGGATGAAGTCCGAGGGAAGCTATTGTTTTAACGTCTGCTTGGATTCCTGCTCCTCCTCCTGAATCAGAACCTGCTATGGTAAGTATGGTAGGTGCTTTGCTCATTGGATCATTCCCTATTGTTTCCGTTCTTTGTAAAAGGGTTCCTAATTGTCTTGTAGCTTATATATTAGTTGGTCAGCGGAGTCTATATATCTTTTTGATCCGGTTTTGATTGTAAGTTCAAACTGTGTAATAAGTGTCTATTACGATAGTTTTATATACAGCATCTACAACAATGGAGCATCGCAATATGTATAAGTAAATAAACAAATTTACAAGCTAAATTAGTATGGCATATTGACGTATTGGATATAATTATTATTCGGATTTATTTAATTGAGGCGAATAAAGATGGGAAACAGACCTCTTGATATATTGAACGATGCTTTGAACACACCTGTAATTGTGAGACTTAAGGGAGCAAGGGAATTCCGCGGTAAACTTCAGGGTTACGATGTTCACATGAACCTTGTGCTCGATGATGCGGAAGAACTCAAGGAAGGAGAGACAGTTAGAAAACTGGGTAGTGTTGTTATCAGAGGTGACAATGTAGTATACGTTTCTCCCTGAGACGAACGCAACCTATAAGAACTACTAACCATATCAAGGGTAAACTCAGGCTATCATAAGCTACGACTGATCAATTAATCAATTAATCAAAAGGTGATGATAAATGTCAAAAGGTACTCCCTCAATGGGTAAAAGACAGAAGCGCACTCATGTGAAATGCAGGCGCTGTGGTAGTGTTTCACTTAATGTTCATACAAAACAGTGCACTTCATGTGGTTTTGGTAAGAGTTCACGCATGAGAAGCTATAAATGGCAGGCAAAGTGCAAATATTGATTTCAGGGATATAAATGCACGAAGAATGCGGTGTTGTCGGGGTCGTACAATTCGGTCAGGATGCTGATCCAGTTCCCTCCGCACTTCGTATATATTATGCTCTTTATGCTTTGCAGCATCGTGGTCAGGAATCTGCCGGAATAACTGTTCACGATGGTAAAGAACCCCAGAGCTCAAAAGGTATGGGCCTGGTGCCGGAAGTATTTGATAAAGAGGATCTTGTCAACCTCAAAGGCGCTGTGGGAATCGGTCATGTTCGTTATTCTACTTCAGGCGATTCCCGTATTGAGAATTGCCAGCCTTTCATTGTAAAATATAAGAGCGGCAATGTGGCAATTGCTCATAATGGTAATCTTGTGAACGGCCGTGAACTCCGTGAGCAGCTTGAAAGCGAAGGTCATATATTTGTTGCAAATTCCGATACGGAAGTAATTGCTCACCTTCTTGTAAAGGAACTTTTGAAACATGGACCTGTTGAAGCGATGCGCAATGTTATGAAGCAATTGAATGGTTCTTACTCACTTACTATACTGATCGACGATCTTCTTATGGCAGTAAGGGATTCTGTAGGTTTCAAACCTCTTTGTATAGGAACTGTCGATGCCGGTTATGTGGTAGCTTCCGAGAGTGTGGCAATTGATACTCTGAATGGTAAACTTCTCAGGGATGTGAGACCAGGTGAACTCGTCATCTTCAGAGATGGTGAGATGGAATCGCATCAGCTCTTTGATGAGAAGTTTTGTGCTCATTGTGTTTTTGAATATGTTTATTTTGCACGCCCGGACTCTATAATCGACGGCCAGCTTGTTTATAAGGTTCGTGAAAGGATCGGTGAGATACTTGCACGTGAGCATCCTGTTGAAAGTGATATAGTATCTCCTGTGCCTGATTCTGGCATAACTTCCGCTATAGGTTATTCCAAGGAATCGAAGATCGATTACGAGGAAAGTCTGATGAAGAATCGGTATATAGGCCGCACTTTCATTCTTCCGGGGCAGGCAATGCGTGAAACTGCTGTACGTCTTAAGATGAATACCATAGATGAGAATATCAGAGGCAAGAGGATGGTTATTATAGACGACAGCATAGTCAGGGGAACCACCTCCCGTCGTATTATTGATATGGTACGGGGTGCAGGTGCAACAGAGGTTCATGCTCGTATAGGAAGTCCTCCTATAGTGGCTCCCTGTTATATGGGTATTGATATGGCTTCAAGGGACGAGCTTATTGCAGCCCATAAGACCATAAAAGGTGTTGAAGCTGTGATCAATGCAGATTCGCTGGGATACCTGAGTGTGGATGGGCTGGTGGAGTCTATAGGTATTGAAAGGGATAATCTCTGTATGGGATGCCTTACAGGAGCATATCCTGTGGAGATCCCGGGTGAGGAAGTCTGTCCGCGAAGACAATTAAAACTTAACGAATTCTGAAAGCCTTTCAGATTTTGATAATTTTTTATTCTCTTTATATTTCCTGATTAATATTACTGGTGTATAAATTCTATAGAGTTATATAGCATTAATGTATTATATTTCTATATATCTGGCTATATTGGATGTCAGTATAATTGCCAGATATCAATGCAAGGACGTACCACCCCTTGCTAAATGTGGGATGGGGTAATTTCAAAAGCTGTTATTCTGTAATATCGTGGATAGAGTCTCTGTGTCTGATTATTGAAGTTGACCAAAAGCAAAATTAGAGAATGGGGCCGGGATCGAGAATCGAACTCGAATCGTAGCCTCCACAGGGCTACAGGATAACCGCTACCCTACCCCGGCTCGAAGCAGGTCTTTCTTTTGAAAGCATCCTATAGATGTCCGTTTCTTACATAAAGCTTTTCCTTTGAAAAATCCATTTTTCGACGATAATGTGCCTGAATATCAATGGGTCAAAGGGTGAGAATTAATTTTTTTATCAGCAGATTCATTCCGTCTGTCAGTTTCAGTATTAAATCTATTTTTGTTATAATTAATACTTTCAACATGATCTTTTTTCACTTTCACCCAGAACATACTGCCTTTTCCTTCCGGATTATCTTCCACACCGACTTCGCCCCCAAGAAGTTCGGCTATTTTCTTTACAATTGCAAGCCCCAGACCGGTTCCTTTAACTCCGCTCTTGTTAACTCTTTTGAACCTGTCGAAAACAAGTTCTTTCACATCATCGTCAATTCCTTCTCCAAAATCACAGACTGTCACTTTCCAGTCATAGTTTGCATCAACAATATCCACTATTATTCTGGTATTCTCCGGGCTGTATTTTATGGCATTGGATATGAAATTCGCGAATATCTCCTCAACAATGGGATTAAGCATTGCAGGATAACTGCCCTCAGCTCTTAGTTCCAGGTTCATGTTCTTTTCCACGAGCTGTTGTTGGAACTGTTCAATGGTATTCTTCAGGCTTGTCATAATATCCATTTTTATAAAATCAAGTTCTTCTACAGATTCTATTTTTGCAAATTTGGCAGCCGTGTCTATCATATCGATCAATCTTTCAGTATTGCGCTGCATATTGTTGATTATCTTTGATTTCTCAGGTTCTTCTTCCATTTCAAAAAGTATTTCAGAATAACCTTTGATATTACCTGCGGGATTGAGGAGATCATGCCTCATAATATCAGTGAAAAGATCCTTTAATTCATTGGAATGACGTAGTTCTTCCTCTACTATTTTTCTCTCATTCAGATCCATGGTAGTTCCGGTGAATCTGAAAGGTTCTTTGTTCTTGCCCCACTCGGTCAGTTTCCCTCTTGCAAGTATCCATTGCCATTTCCCCTGACTGTTCTTCATGCGGAATTCCGACTCAAAGAAAGGTGTTTCTCCATTGATATGTTCATTGATCTCATCATTAACGCTCTCGAGATCTTCAGGGTGTATCAGTTCTTTCCACGTTTCAATATTATTTTCTATCTTTCCGGCATCATATCCTATCATTTCAGCCCAGCGATCATTGTACATTACTTCATTTGTTCTGAGATTCCAGTCCCACATGCCAAGGTCTGCACCTTCAAGTGCCAGTTCCATTACCTCTTTTGTCTTTGCAAGCCTGCTTTCCATGTCTTTACGTGATGTGATATCACGCACCACTGCAAGAACATACTTATGATGGTCCTGACTTGAAAAAGTTACATTGATCTCAGCTGGCAATGTGCTTCCATCTTTTTTTGTCAGGACCTGGTCTGGTTCAAGATATCTTTCTCCTACAATTTCTTGAAGGCTATTCTCCCAGAAACTGTTCTTAAACAGCATTCTTATGTTGTCGCTTTGCATACTGAGGAATTCCTCTCTGGAATATCCGAGAACCTGACATGCTGTCTCATTAACATCTACGATAACATTCTCTTCTATGTCAATAACAAAAATGAAGTCATTGGATCTGTTAATCAGGTTCCTGAACAGCGCAAGGTCCTTGATGAATGACCTGTGACTCAGTGCCATACTGACAAGTTCCGATATTACTTTGAATGTCTGGGTGTATTCCTGACAGCATTCAGTGGTTATCGATGTATTCTCTATACTGATGAATCCGATTATTTCGTCATTGGATTCCACAGGTATTGCAATAAGTGAGTGCAGACCCATTGACAGAATTACCTCTTTTTCCTTTTCAGCAATTTCAAGAAGTTTAGTATCTTCAGAAATGTGAACTATCTGTTTATTCCTTATTTTTTGAATAGTCCATGGAAAAAGTGTAAATCCCGTTTTTTCAAAAACACTTTGTTGATCACGATATTCATATTCTTTCCATTCATGGGAAAGAAACGGCTCTTCATTGTTCTTGAAAAGGAACAGATAACAGCAGTCGGCATTGCAGAGTGTTGCTGTTCTTTTAAGCGTTTCATGAATAGTACCGTTTATGTCCTTCGGCGCAATGAACATTGATATGAGTGAAGATATCATATTTTCGATCTTTGTATTGCGCTCAACAAGATATTCGAGTTCATGTTGTTCATCGTTCAACTCACTAATCTTTGTTTCCAGTTCTTCGTTCTTCTTTTCTATCTGGTTACTGGCGTAGAGTATGATAATGAATGTGCAACCGATCAAAGCCGAGCCGATAATAATTGAACTAGTATCTTTTGCAATTATGAAAGGTATAAGCAGTAACAAACCGAATATGCTCATTACCAGGATCAGTACAGTGTTCACTACACTGGTGATCTTCATGTTCTTAAGTGCACTTTCAGAATCCATCTGACTAATATTATAGTATTTATTACTATATTTATTATTCGTTCATATCTTGCATATTTATATGGAAAGGTAAGTTATAGATATATAGGTGAGTAACTGGGGTTAGCTTTAATAATTTGCCGAATTCATTAGGATATATAGAAAAAAAGAGATGATACTTATCGTAAGGACTGTTCAGAAAACCAGTGTCAAGTCCAGCAGAGATTCAAATTCGGGACCTTCGGAATGCACTGCAGAGTTTTTAGTACTGGAGCCGGCGGGTTATCCGATGGCAAGTGTACTTGACGAATATCCGGAGATATCTGATCCCGGCGTTTTCGAACATTATGCACGGGAACAATGGAGAGGTTACACTGCGCATAAAGGAGATTACCTTTTTGATCGTCGCATGTATCCTGATTTTGCTTATAAGATCACAGATGTAGAGCCCCCAGCTTCGGTTATCGGTCAAAGAACTCATATTATAGTACAGGATACTGTTGTGACCATTGTTCCTGCCGTTGAGTTCAGAAGTGATGTAACCTTTGATGATGTTATCGGACAGCAAAGTGCACGTAAGAAATGTAAACTCATCGAGCGCTTCCTTGAAGCACCTGAAAAGTTCGGGAAATGGGCTCCAAGGAATGTTCTCTTTTTTGGTCCATCAGGCACCGGTAAGACCATGCTTGCCAAAGCACTGGCAAACAAAACACAGGTACCGATAATTCCTGTAAAGGCAACAGAGCTTATTGGCGAGTTCGTAGGTGAGGGAGCCAGGCAGATACATCAATTATATGATCGTGCTCAGGAAATGGCACCCTGTATTATCTTCATTGATGAACTGGATGCTATTGCCCTTGACCGCAGACATCAGGAGCTGCGTGGAGATGTCGCAGAGATAGTCAATGCACTGCTCACTGAGATGGATGGTATTGTGGAACGTCCTGGTGTATGTACCATAGGGGCAACCAATCGAACAGATACCATTGACCCGGCTGTAAGAAGCAGATTTGAGGAAGAGATAGAATTCACTCTGCCGGACGAAAAGGAACGACTTGCGATCCTTGAAACAAATATAGGAACTTTCCCGATATCGGTAAAAGATGTTGATCTGAAGATAATCGCAAATATGACAGACGGGCTTTCTGGAAGAGATCTTGTAAGCAAGGTTCTGAAAACAGCACTTCACAATGTTATCATAGAAGACAGGGACAGTGTAACTCAGGATGATCTCTATGCTTCTGTAAAAAAACTCAAAAATATTCCTTCCGCTTCGAATAACGACCGTATGTATATTTGATCATTCTATATATCACAGGTAAATTTATTTTCTAACTTCAGGGATTGTTTTTTCAACTCTTTCGCCATTCTCTTCCCATGTAACTTTTATTTTGATCAGGTTTCCCCATTTGTCTATATCATGTTTGCTTATATTGGATGCATTAAATGTTGCAATACCTTTGAACCCCTCCCATGTATCGGGTTTTAAGTTTCCTATATGTGTTGTATTTCCTTCAAGAGCAATCAAACTGGATGATACTTCCGGGTGAAGTATAGCTTTGCAACTGACGTTTTTTGCAATTGTTTTTCCATTGTTCACAATACTGGCTGTCCATGTGATTTTTTGAATATTGGTCTGGTTTTCGTTAATGGCACCTACAGAATACCCCATGTCTCCGGTAATTCCGACTTCCTGTGTTTCATTGGATATACATCCTGATAAACCGGTTGGAGCTAATGATAACAGTACCATAAATATTATTTTAAAAATCTTTTTTCCATCTGTATGGATGTTCATTTTATTTTGTGTATAATTGTTCATGACATCACATTTCAATTTCTATAACAGGTTAAATTCTGGGTATTTAATGTTTTTTATAGTATTATGTGGAATATGAGCTGAAAATAGCTTTTCTATAAAGCCCAAGGATTATCTTTTTAAACATGACACATATATCGGAGAACTATGTCTGAGGTAAATGAATCTGACCGCTTTGAATGCGTCATAGTCGATGTAATTGATACTCTTATGTGGAAAGGAGTTATTGTTGAAGAAATTGAGTCTGGAGGTCGTGTCTATTTTGGCAAGGTCAGGGCAGAAGACTTTGATTATGTGCCCGGCGATATATTATATATAGGCATAAAACCCCTTCCTTATGAACTCGAAGAGTTGAAGACTGAGGTCTCTCTTTACGATGCCGATGATAACAGGCTCGACTGGACCTTCCTTTGATCTTTCCTTGTTCAAATGACCTTTAGTTTCCGTTCTTCTACCCGATATTCATCTTTTGTCCCTGAATGGAACATCAAATTGCATCAGATCCTCTGCAACTACTACATTTTCAAATATCTCTTTAGCTTCTTCAAGGAGAAGTGTTGAATCGTCAGAATATCTGGAACTTATATGTGTAAGTACAAGTTTCCGTACGTTTGCTTCTTTTGCAAGAGTTGCAGCTTCTTCAGCTGTGGAATGCATGGATTCTATGGCCCATTCCTGCTGATCTTTTGCAAGTGTTGAATCATGTATGAGAAGGTCTGCATTTTTACTTGCTTCAAGTATTGTTTTACAGGGTCTTGTATCTCCCGTATATACTAATTTTCTTCCCGGACGGCATTCACCCACCACATCCTTTGAGTGTATGGTCTTACCATCCACTTCTACGGATTCACCTCTATGAAGCTTCGAAAAAAGTGGACCAGGTGGAATCCCCATTTCTATTGCTTTCTGGCGGTTGAATTTTCCTATTCTCTCGTTCTCGATCAGTGCGTATCCAAGACTTGGAACGCTGTGCTCTGTTTTCAGGGCCACGATGCAATATTCGTTCCTTTTGATAACATCTCCCGGATTAAGGTCAATGGCATCTATATCAAATCTCAGTTTATAGTATCCTAAGGAGCTGAGTATCCTGGCAAATTCGTGGATCCAGTGAGGACCGTATATCTTCAGAGGTTCGGTCCTTCCGTGAAATGACATTGTCTGTATCAATCCGGGAATTCCCAATATGTGATCGGCATGGAAATGAGTTATGAAAATGGATGATAGTGCTTTCATTCCCGTTTTTGCCCGCATCATCTGTTGTTGAGTCCCCTCTCCGCAATCAAAGAGCATAAGTTCACCTTCCCGGTTGATCATAATTGCTGAAGGATTGCGTTCCGGGGTAGGAAGAGATCCACCTGTTCCAAGAAAAGTTACGCGTAGCATACATTAATGTAAGTGTTGTAATTATTTATGAATTGTCTATATGTATCAAAATGGCACTATGGACTTTTCTATTTTTGTCTGTATTTTGTGTCTTTCCATTTTATCGCATCCTGATTATATCACTCGAAAAGTTCATATAGCATCTTATTATTAAAGGAACGTCCATAAATCATACCAGATTCAAATATGGCTTACATATAAGTTAAATAAGTTTAGAATAAAAGCCAAATATGGAGTACTGAAAGTAATTCATTATACTTATCCAATAATTATAAAGAGGATCAATCATGAAATGGCAAGGCAGATCTAAAAGGAAATATACAGGTGCTAAGATCAAATCAGCTCGTGGTAAAAGGAAATATGAGCTTGGTCGTGAACCCGCTGAAACTCACATCAATGAGGTAAAGAGGAAGAACGTTTCAACCATGGGTGGGAATAGAAAAGTGAGACTTCTTCAGTGTAATGTTGCAAACGTTACAGATACTGAGGGTAAGACTCAGAAAGCCACCATTGAGAATGTTAAAGGAAATGCTGCAAATGAGCACTATGTCAGGCGTAATATCCTTACAAAGGGTTCGGTTATCAAAACGTCTCTTGGTGATGCAAAGATCACAAGCCGTCCGGGTCAGGATGGTGTGGTGAACGCAGTATTGCTCGAATGACCGGGCACTCTTTTTTTTGTTTAATTGTCTGGTATCATGGGGTTGCTATATATGGATGAAAAAACACGTCATATTCTGGAATGTCTTGAAGAGGATGCAAGGATAAGTCATGAAAAAATAGCAACTCTCACAGGGCTTAATGTTGAAGATGTCAGCAAAAAGGTAAAGGAGCTTGAGGACTGTGGAATTATCCGCAAGTATAAGACAGTTATTGACTGGGACCTTGCAGGTGATGACAATGTCTATGCAATTATTGAACTTAAGGTAAGCCTTGAAAGATCAATAGGTTACCAGCCTCTGGTTGAGCGTCTGTACAAGTTCCCGGAAGTCCGTTCTGTGAGACTTCTTTCGGGACAATATGATCTCTCGCTTACTGTATCTGGCAAAACAATGAAGGAAGTTGCTTTCTTCGTTGCTGAGAAGATATCCACTCTTGAACAGGTACAGCACACAACAACTCATTTTGTCCTGAAAACATATAAGGAGGATGGTGTTATTCTCCATGAGCAGGACCATGTTTCACGTTTACCGGTGACTCCTTAAGATCACTTACAGGATGTCTTATGTATGAGAAAAGCATGCACTTCCTCAAAATTCGTAGCTGATGTGATAAATAAGGTGCCTCCATCGGGCATACGCCGTTATTTTGACCTTGCCTCTGGATTGGATGATGTTATCTCTCTTGGTGTAGGTGAGCCGGATTATGTTACTCCCTGGCACATAAGGGAAGCATGTATTCATTCGCTGGAGTGTGGTGAAACCTCATACACTTCTAATTATGGTCTTCTTGAACTGAGGGAAGAACTTTCCGATCACTTTTCCACAAAATACGGGATAAATTATGATCCGAATTCCGAGGTCCTGGTTACTTCAGGAGTCAGTGAAGCCCTTGATGTGGCAATACGTTCCATTACAAATCCCGGTGATGAGATCATTGTCGTTCAGCCTTCATATGTGGCATATGTACCTTCTGTGATGTTCGCAGGAGGTGTGCCTGTTATTGTTTCTACAAAGATTGAGAATAATTTTAAACTGACCGCTGAAGAACTGGAGGCAGCGATCACTCCAAATACCAAGGCTCTTATTATCAATTTCCCGAATAATCCTACCGGTGCCACCATGGAGCGGAAGGATCTTGAAGCTATTGCAGATATTGTCTGTGAGCATGATATGTTGGTGATTTCTGATGAGGTCTATGATTGTCTTACCTATAACGGTGGACACACATGTTTTTCCTCTCTTGAAGGAATGCGTGACAGAACAATTCTGCTTAACGGTTTTTCCAAGGCGTATGCAATGACCGGTTTCAGACTGGCATATGCCATGGCACCTCCTGAGATAATCAGTGCAATGATGTTGATACATCAGTATTCAATGCTGTGTGCTCCGATCACTGCTCAGATAGGTGCCATCGAAGCTCTCAAAAATGGCAAGCAGGAAATGCAGCGCATGGTCCGTGACTACGACCGTCGGCGCCATCTTATTGTAAATGGCCTGAACAGGATCGGTCTGGACTGCTTCGAGCCAAAAGGTGCATTCTACGCTTTCCCGTCTGTTAAGAACACGGGGCTGAGTTCCGCAGAGTTCGCAGAACGTCTAATGAACGAGCAAAAGGTCGTCACGATTCCGGGCAATGTGTTCGGAGAGGCCGGTACAGGTTTTCTCAGATGTTCCTATGCAACTTCCATGAAAGAAATTGAACAGGCTCTTGAGAGGATCGGAGCTTTTGTGGATGGATTGTAAAGGGTTCTTTAAATTATTTTTTAATACTTGTTTAATTAAGATTACAGAATCAATAGAAATTCTAGCCAATCCATATGTGTCTTAATTTTTCATCAAAAATCGATATAATATTTTCTTGCTGGCAATCATTTTATTTTATAGGGAACATCGTTTCTTTTTAAATCTTAAATCTCATCATAATGAGTCTCATTATATATTAAAGTACAGATATTTTTATATATCAGTATTTGATAGTTGTATATGTGGTCACAAAATCTTATGACCAGGGTTTTGGGGCTTGGTGGTACGATGTGTTCATCGGAAAAACGCTGAAGAAAAAACGAACAAAAAACGTATTGAAATCAACAGAACGTGGACGGATTCCCTCTGAAATCCCTACATCATCTCTCCCAAAAAATGTTTTTTTGTCCACGTTCTGATTCTTCAGCTTAGTACTTTGATTTTAGTTGTTGTTTTTAGCAGCAAGTGTTGCAATATCAGGTTTGCTTAATCTGGATCATGTGTTTTAGTTTATCAGATTGAAGACTACTTTTAATTTGTCTCGCTATCGCAATCACTATCGTAATCCGAGAGATATTCTTCATTGAACATCCGTGCCATCAGGACAACATATGAGATCAAAAGGGGTCCTATGACGATTCCAAGAAGTCCGAACAAATTCAAACCAATAATCACTCCAATTATTGATTCAAGCGGGTGAATACGCCCCACTTTTTCTTGTATTATAGGACGCAAAAAGTTATCAATAGAACTGAGTATTGCTCCACCGATGAATATTCCCAGAGCAGTGTAATAATCCTGCTGCATTATTTGTATCAAAGCGGCGGGTATCCAGATGAGAGTAGCACCGACAACTGGTAGAAATGAGAGGATTACTGCAACAAAGCCCCACAGGAAAGCACCCTCTATTCCAAGCAGTAGAAAAGTAACTGTGAGTATTCCACCCTGTATTACGGCAATAATTCCTGAACTTATAAGTGTGGCATTCACAATTGAAGTAAATTCTTTTTGCAGAATCTCTGTGTTCTTCTGGCTAAAGGGTATTGCTTTTGTTAGCTTCATGGAATAATTTGAATCTGTTCCGATTAAAAGGTAGTAAAGCAAGAAGTACATTATGATAAATTCTATTATCCGTTTTCCTATACTCTGAACTGCATTTAAAAGTAATACGCTAAAGAAGTTGGCTGCTGATGCGACGGCTTCAGTAATTTTTTCCTGGATATTGAAATCCACTGGCAGAAGTTCTAGATTCAGTTCATTCATGTATAAGCTTGCTGAATCCAGATATCCCAGAATAGTGCTGGTATCAAAAAGGATGCTTTGTATCTGGAATATTACTATTGTCAGAAGAATGTACAGAGGAATCAATATTAAAATAAATGTAAGGATTATTATAGTAACAGCAGCTACACTCTTGTTTATTTTTACTTTATTGATAAGGTACATATACAGTGGTTTGAAAACAACATAAAGTATAAATGCCCCGAAAAATGCATTAATATAAGGATACAGTGCGTAAAGGAGCAACGTTGCCAGAACAGCAAGTATCAGAAGGGCTTGTGGCATTTTACTTGAATTGCTCATCACTACTTTTAGTATTTGTTCTGTTATTTAAAGTTATTATTAGATATTGTCGGATAATAGCTATATTCCATAGAATTCATTTTTAATATAATGTCAGAAATAGTCTATCTCTTTAAGAAGGCATTCAATAAGTGGAAAGAAGATGATGGTATCACAAGCAGTGCAGCTCTTTCTTTCCACGCTATAATAGGGTTTCCCG
Organism: Methanolobus sp.; assembly: GCA_021767785.1. Classification (GTDB taxonomy): domain Archaea; phylum Halobacteriota; class Methanosarcinia; order Methanosarcinales; family Methanosarcinaceae; genus Methanolobus. Next base: position 580 of record JAASSR010000023.1, on the reverse strand, counting down.
CTCTTCTTTTATTTATTCTGTTTTTAGGTAGTATTTTTCTTAAAGAAAATATTCTCAAGGCGGCTATAGTTACAGATCTGTCTATTGTTGCAGGCGAAACCTCATTAAAAGGCCTGAACCTTGTTTTGCAGGAACTTTCGGTTGCCGACTCTGCTGCATCAGGTGTTATAATTAGCTTCTTTATATATCTCTGGAGTGCAGGAAATATTTTTCTACATCTTCAAAAAATGATAAATAAGATGTGGGGCTTAAAACCCTATAGCAAAAAGTGGTTGAATAAGTTTTTTCATAAAAGGTTATCTGCTATTGTTGCAGCAATGATATTTGGAATTGTGGTTGCAGGGAGCACGATGTTCGAAATCATATTCTTCATTGTTTCTGGCGGTCTGGAAGAAATTCTTCCAATTCCTTCAGTTGGGATTAAATATGCAAGCTTTGCAATAAATTTCATAACTCTTATACTTCTTATTATGTATTTGTTCCGGGTACTTCCGGACACCAAAATAGGATTGAAGTATGTTCTTGCAGGCTCTTTATTGACGGTTATCTTTTTGACTCTTGGGAAGTATCTGATGGGCTT
>JAASSR010000100.1 GCA_021767785.1 Methanolobus sp. | reverse complement strand
TATTCATGCTTTCCTGATCATAATCCAGAAAACGCTACCTTTTCCTGCAGGATTGTCCTCTACGCCATATTTGCCACCATGCAGTTCTATTATACGTTTGACGATTGCAAGTCCAAGGCCGGTTCCTTTTATCCCTTTTTTGTCTGCACGCTGGAATCGATTGAAAAGAAGTGATTTATCGGCGTCCGGGATACCAATACCAAAGTCAGTTACACTGATTTTCCACATGTCCTGTTCGTCAGTAAGTTCGATCTCTATCCTGCTCTTTGGAGGGCTATACTTGATGGCATTTGAAAGAAGGTTTGCAAAGACCTCTTCAATAACAGGGTTTGCCATGGCAAAATAGTTTCCTTCAGCTTTAAAAATGAGTTCCTGCCTGTTTTCATCAATCTGGTTTTTAAAACTGTCAGCAACTACCTTTATGACCGGTAAAAGATCCAGCTTATCAAAAGTAATATCTTCTTCTTTTTGCAATTTTGAAAGTTTTGTTGCAGTTTCAAGTAATTGTATAAGTCTGTCGTTATAGTCTCTGATCTTTTCTGCAAGCTTCAAAGCGTTTTCATTTTCTATGTTATCAATTAACTCATCGGTGTATCCTTTGACAATACTTGCTGGTGTGAGAAGGTCATGTCGGATTATATCCGTGAAAAGTTCTTTGAGTTCGTTTGAATGCTTAAGTTCTTTTGTGTATTTTTTCAGCCTTTTTTCAGCCTTTTTCCTCTCTGTAATATCCCTTGCAACCGAGAGGATTGCCGGTTCACCTTTATATACTATTAATCCGGAATTCAGTTCGATAGGCAGGAGAGTACCATCCTTACGCACGCTACATATTTCAAAAATTACGTTCTTCTCTTTAATGATGCGCTCCTCATGGCTTTTCAACAGATATGCCATTTCAGGTTTGATCATGTCCTCAAGAGACATTTCAAGCATTTCTTCCTTTGAATAACCAGTGGATGTCAGTGCCGCCCTGTTAACATCTATTAATTTACCATATGGTCTGTAAATATATATCTGGTCATCGATATGGTCAAAGATAGTCTTGAGATTTTTTTCCGATTCTTTAAGGAGAGCTTCCATTTTTCTGTTCTCAGTTATATCTTCACCTGAGCTGATAACTCCGACACGCTCTCCATTTTCGTCCTCAATAGGCACATCATGCCAGTATATCAATCTCTCTTCGCCGTCTTTTGTGACTATAAGATTTTCAAAATAGTCTGGTGGATCCAGTTCGCTATTAATGACCCGGATATAATTCTTCTTTGTTTCTTCTCTGACACTTTCAGGAAGGAAATTATCGAACCATTTCTTACCTATTATCTCTTCTTTGGTGCATCCAAGGACTTCAGCTCCTTTTTTGTTAACGAAAATAACTTCCATATCTCTGTTAACTATGCCTATGATAGAACCTGCCACATCCAGGTAATTCATGAATTTATCTCTTTCTCTTTTAACAATTTCTTCTGCAGTTTTTCTTTCGCTGAGTTCTATTTCTTCTATTCCTTTACTTTTCTCCAAGTATGCAGACAACATGCCTGAAAGAAGGTGCAGTAGATTTTCATGTTCTTTTATTTGTTCGATATTTTTGTCAGGATCCGGTATCCTTATTTCTAATATGCCTTCTTTTTTCCCATTAACAGATATATCGAATGCCAGAGGTATTCCATCCTCATTGAAAATAGTTGATCTCCATTCTCTATCAAGCAATTTCAGTCTTACAGAAACGTTTTCAGGGTTGATAAAGAGATATGGGACATGTTCTATCAGTATCTCCATCGATTTTTCAATGGAGTTTTGATCCAGTATCTTATTAAATGTACAACCGATGTTTTCGGTTATTGTCTCTTTTTTTTTGATTTTTGATTGATCCATTTATCTCCCACTTCCCCAAGTTACATAGGACCAAATAAATGGTTTGTTTAACCTGTATATAAATGAATTTTCTATCAACACTTCCCTAACTAACACTATCTTTATAGTATAAATATATGTCCAAGAACTATTATTATAGATATATTTTATTTTAATCGTCTTAATTAAAGTCTTAATTAAATTACTTACAGTTATTGTTTTTTATTCATAGAGGTAGTCTTCTATGAATTCAAGATTCTCATTGGAAACATCATTTACTATCTCAAGATATTGCGAATTATCTATGCCTTTTCCAGAAATTGCAAAGTCCCTGTTTGCTTCCTTCATTGCATCAATGCCTACTTTTTCATATAGTGATAATGTCAGGGAAAAAGCTTTCTTATATCCGTAATCAACTTTTTCTTCTGTAGATTCATTAATGATTTCAGGAGTACTCCAGTCAGACAGTGGGAAATCATAATCAGTCTTCAATCTTTCATACTTATCAAGGAACCTTTTACATCTTGAATTTGCTTCATCAGGGTCCATCTCGCTCAGAACGATATAAGTGTAAAGATCTGCGTATCCTTCATCCATCCACAGCTGTTCAAAATTACATGCACGTGTCCAGTAGTGTGCAAGTTCATGGACCAGTATTCCGTGATTTGAAGTATAAAGCAGCCATATTCCATTACTACCCTGGTTATATCCTCCATAACCGCCGGTTTCGGTCAAATTAGCCTGTATGATGGTTATATTGTAATCAGGAGGATATGCAATTCCCCATTTATCTTCGAGTAATTTAAGACTTTCAATTGTTGTATCCATTACATCCTGTGCCCATTCTTCTTCACCTTCCCAGTATCTTACCGATATACCGACATCTTTTTCTTTCAGGTGTGCGGTGTCTGTGAGTGTAAGACGAGGTGAAGACCTCACCGAATTTACAACACATGATCTGTCCCATTTTCCCCCATTCTCAAAGATATAAACACTGGAATATTTTTTTTCTTCTAATTTGTAATCATCTCTGCTCAGACTTGTTTCAAAATCATCAGGAACTTCAAGTATTACTTCAACATTGTCTCCATGTTCACTTAAGGTAAAAACGGCTGTATTTTTGTTTGTTTCAAGTTCATAATCAACATAGAATCTGTAACTATCTTCATACCAGACCTTGTTGTTGAAATAAAATATATAATAACCTTCAGGAGCTATATCATAGGTCATTGGATTCTCTGTGTCCCGGACCTCTATGTTTTTTGCTCCGTCGGGAAGGTAGGAATTATAACTGGAGTAGTACCCTCTCCAGTATTTAGTATCGATGTCATTGTTGCTGAATGTGATCTCCTTGGATACCTTCACTATTCCTTCTTCAGGAACAAGTTTGTAACTTGATCTGACATCAGTGTGGATATCATTCTCCCCGGCTAATACTGCATTAGCAGTAAAGATTAATGCGAGAAGTAAAATTATCCCTGTGATTATCTGACGTTTTGCGGAAGATCCCATTCTATCTAATGAGAGAACTGGATGTGCACTATTTAATGCGTTATGACATCAATTTACAATTTGTGAACATATTTCCATTGAGTTTGTACATAAAATTAATATAATTCTGTATAAATTATAAATTTATGTGGATGTATTCAACAATATGTGTTCAGCATCGATTCTTCAGTATTCTATATTGGGAAAATACTTATTGCACTGTTCATAAATTCTAATTGGGGTAAAAGATGGAGAAGATAAGGAAAAGAGATGGTAGAATAGCGGTCTTTGAACCTGAGAAGATCACACAGGCAATACAGAAAGCATTTCTGGCGGTGGGAGAAAAGAACGGTGACAGAGCCAGGACCCTCTCAGATAATGTAGTGGAAATTGTAGAGGATAATTTCAAGCATAGTATTCCTGGCGTAGAAGATGTGCAGGATATAGTTGAAGAAATTCTGATAAAGAACGGATATAACAAAGTTGCAAAGGCTTATATTCTCTATCGTCAGAAAAGGACAGAACTAAGGGAAGCAAAGAAGCTTCTGAGGGTGGATAAAGATGAACTCAAACTTAGTCTCAATGCCATCAGGGTGCTGGAAAGAAGATATCTTCTGAGAGATATTGAAGGCAACATTAAAGAGGCCCCATCCGAAATGTTCAGGAGAGTTGCCAAAACCGTAGCCTCGGTCAATGAAAGATACGGCGAAGACCAGGTACAGTCAGAAAAGGATTTCTACAGAATGATGACAAACCTGGAATTTTTGCCCAACAGCCCCACTCTTATGAACGCAGGCACAGAGCTGGGACAGCTGAGTGCATGTTTTGTATTGCCTGTAGAAGATTCCCTCCGAGGCATCTTCAAAGCTTTGACCAATATGGCTCTGATTCATCAATCGGGAGGAGGGACCGGATTTTCATTTTCCGGATTAAGACCCGAAGGAGATATAGTTAGGTCTACAAAAGGTGTTGCATCGGGACCTGTATCCTTTATGAGGATCTTCGATCAGGCCACCGGAGTGATAAAACAGGGTGGTAAGAGAAGGGGAGCCAACATGGGAATCCTGCGGGTTGATCATCCTGATATAATACAATTCATAACATCTAAAGAAAAAGAAGGAATACTGGATAATTTTAATATCTCTGTGGGAATTACCGATGAGTTTATGAAAGCAGTAGAAGAAGATGATAAATATGAGCTCATAAATCCCCGAACAGGAGAATGCACGGAAAATCTCCGGGCAAAGGAGGTTTTCGACCTTATTGTGACCATGGCCTGGCGAACCGGTGATCCGGGTCTGATCTTTCTGGATGAGATAAATCACAGACATCCTGTATCGCATGTAGGTGTCATTGAAAGTACCAATCCATGCGGAGAAATACCACTTCTTCCCTACGAATCCTGTAATCTGGGATCTGTAAATCTTTCAAGAATGGTAAAAGATGGTGCGATAGACTGGGAGAAACTAAGGGAAACCACGAGATCAGGTGTACATTTTCTGGATAATGTAATTGATGCAAATAGATATACTCTGAAGGAGATCGAGAGAATCTCTAAGAGCAACCGTAAGATCGGTCTTGGTGTCATGGGTTTTGCTGAAATGCTGGCACTACTGTCAATACCCTATGATTCAGAGGAGGCTATAAAGACCGCCGAAAAGATCATGAAGTTCATAAGTGAGGAATCCGTGAAGAAGTCAGTGGAACTTGGTGAAAGCAGGGGATCATTTTCTAACTTTAAAGGCAGTGTATGGGAAAATAAATACAAGACAATGAGGAATGCCACCGTTAATACAGTAGCTCCCACCGGAACCATAAGCATACTCGCCAATACCAGCTCGGGTATAGAACCCCTCTTTGCTTTATCCTATTCAAGAAATGTAATGGGAAGCCGGTTGCTGGAAGTGAACCCCGTATTCGAACAGATAGCAAAGGACAGGGGATTCTATAGTAGTGATCTCATGGTAGATATAGCAAGAACAGGTTCTCTCAAGGATATAGATGGAATACCTGATGATATCAAACGCATATTTGTTACATCTCTGGATATTGATCCTCAATGGCATGTCAGAATGCAGGCTGCTTTCCAGAAATATGTGGATAATGCTGTTGCCAAAACTGTAAATATGCCAGCCAGTGCCACGCTGGAAAACGTCAGAAAAATATTTTTGCTGGCATATGAGCAGAAATGTAAGGGAATCACGGTCTATCGCTATGGAAGCAAGGACAGACAGGTGTTGGTGATAAACGGTTTGAGAAAAGAAGAAGAAGGAATAGTGGCGGATCCGGATTTCTCCGGAGACACTATTTGCGGAGAATGTAGTTTTTGAGATTTCTCCATACAGTCTGTGCGGAAATATTAAGGATCAGGTGGTGATCCTTTTATACAGCACCGGAAGTATCTCGGGGAGCGAGCTGGCATCATCTATTATCGTATATCCGGTATCAGAGAAAATATTGTCAAGATATTTACCGGGACTTGAATCCACGGTTATGCAAAAAAAATGTATTCCCCTGGAATTGCCTTCATTTATCGCTATTCTGGTATCCTCTTCAGCAATGTTTCCTTTGTACGCTTTTTCTCCGAAGGAGGTATCGAAGGGCTCACCATCTGATAACAGTAGCATTATCTTTGTTTTTGCTTCTACTCTTTCAAGTTTCCTGATAGAATGGCGGATGGCAGGTCCGAGCCTTGTGTTGGATACCGGTTCCAGAATACTAATTCTGCGTGCAACGTTCTCCGATAGCTCGTCATCAAACTCTTTTATAACAAAGTATTCGACATCATCCCGGGACTTACCGGAAAAGGCATGTATAGCATACTTATCTCCTATACTTTCTAGAGCCTGTGTCATTATGATAAGTGAGTCTTTTTCGACATCCAATATGCTTTTTCCCTCATAGTTAACCATCTTGTGGGTGGAATAACTGATATCTATAAGAAAAAGAGTTGCAACGTCCCTTTCATGCTTATCCCATCTGAGATAGAGTCCTTCATCGGGATTTATCCCGCATTTCCTCTGTATAAGAGCATTCATAAAGGCATCAATATCGATCTCGGTTCCATCAACCTGTTCTTTCATCCTGCGGAATGTTTCCGGTTTCATCCTGCTAAATATCTGCTTTATCAGGGTTATCTCATTCCTGTAGTTTTCTGAAGCATCTTTGTAATAATCACTGGACATACCACTGGGTTCGATCTCGTTTACCGTACACCAGTCTGATTTATAGTCATTGATCACAGTATCCCACTCCCCATACATATAACTGCCAAGTATCTTCCAGTTCATGTCCGCTGCATAGGTAGACTGGCGTTTGATCTTTCTTTCCTGTGCTTTTTCGTAATCTTCTGTTTGTTCCACTTCACTTTCAGGAATAAAGGTCCTTATTATGTTCTCATTTGATTCGGATTCACGGGTTTCGTTCCTGCCATACACACTGATATCCACTCCACGATAATCAATATTCTTCAGTATTTCATACTCTTTCTGGCTCAAAGGACCCAGTTGTTCATCGAGTAGGGTATATATTCTGTAAGTTACCTCAAGAGAATCAAGAATTGATGATTCTTCCCTGCATATCCAGTTCTTTAGCAGAGTTCTTGCATGATCCAGAAGAGGCTGTATCTTTCCGTCTATATCATACGCAGGTTCATGTCCTGTGGAGACCCAAAGCAATGATTCCATGAACTCTTCAAGATCGCCTTTCGGAACAGATCTTGTCAGAAGCATCTGGTATCTTATTCTTTCCAGGTCAGATCGTACGCCGCGGTAGTGTT
>JAASSR010000003.1 GCA_021767785.1 Methanolobus sp. | reverse complement strand
CTTTTTTTAATGCAAAATAGTCATCCAGTATAGTATTCAATGAGCTTACCATCTTTCCGTCCAAAGGCCCATCTTTGGGAGAAAGACGAGCATCCGCATTACCGGATTCAACTTCATCGAGTACATTGATGATTTCTTTTTTTAGCTTATCGTTCATTCCTAGCATACTTCACCCGTCCATTACGACATTATTATCTTCACTATGGAACCATAGTAAATGTTACATAGACAAATTGTACATTTGTTAACATCTTTGCCATCAAGTATAATTATAAAAATCTAATATATATAAATTTATCTTTTACATAATCATTTTTAAAAGTCAGTACTAAATTTATAAATGGAGCGTAAACTCGATGTTTTTAACATCAAAGATAGTGAAGGTTTATTAGGGAACTATTAGAAAAAAAATTGAATAAATATTGGATGGATATAACCTGATTAATTCAGGTTTGAACTATCAATATTATCTGTGTTGATAAATATATTTAGATAAGCGGCGCTATTTTTTGTTTTATTTTCTTCTTACAGAAGAGAGTATATAAATGCTCACCAGAAAGTACATAAAAGAACATGATATATAAAGGTACAATTCATCTGTATGACGATAGATGGTTCTATATACAGATTTATTATAATAATCATTCACTTATGAAAATCCCGGAGGATTCCCATGAAAGTAAAAATTACTGAAACTATTCTTCGAGATGCGCATCAGTCGCTTATTGCAACCAGAATGCGCAGTCGTGACATGCTCCCTATTGTGGACAAGCTTGATGAGGTCGGATATTATTCACTTGAAATGTGGGGTGGAGCAACATTCGACAGTTCCATAAGGTATCTTAATGAGGACCCATGGGAAAGACTAAGAGAGCTCAAAAAGCATATGAAAGAGACTCCTGCCCAGATGCTTCTCAGGGGGCAGAACCTGGTGGGATACAAACATTATTCCGATGATGTTGTGGAAAAGTTCGTAAAGAAGGCGTATGAGAACGGAATTGATATATTCAGGGTTTTTGATGCTGTAAACGATATACGTAACATGGAAAAAGCCATTACAGTTGCTAAAAAAGAAGGTGCACATGTTCAGGGTGCCATTGCATATACTATAAGTCCGGTACACACTATAGACAAATATGTAGAACTGGCAACCAGTTTTGCTGAACTTGGATGTGATTCCCTTTGTATCAAAGACATGGCAGGTCTGATCTCACCACAACAGGCATATGATCTTGTAAAAGCACTCAAGACAGAAGTTAATCTGCCTGTGGATCTGCATGCACATTGTACTTCAGGAATGGCACCAATGAGCTATACGGCAGCATGCAGGGCAGGTGTTGATGTGCTTGATACCGCGCTGTCTCCATTTGCATGGGGAACATCACAGCCGCCAACCGAATCCATCGTTGCCGCACTTGCAGAAACAAAGCGTGCAACAGGTCTGGATCTTGAACTTATTTCCGAGATATCGGATTATTTCAAAGGTATAAAAGAGCAATACCGCTGCATACTCGACCCAATATCTGAACAGATAGACACTAACGTGTTGCTCTATCAGGTTCCCGGAGGTATGCTTTCAAATCTTGTATCACAGCTTAAGGAGCAGAATGCACTGGACAAATTCAAGGATGTACTTCATGAAATGCCAAAGGTCCGTGCAGAACTCGGATATCCTCCACTTGTCACACCTACAAGCCAGATAGTCGGTACTCAGGCAGTACTTAACGTGCTTATGGGTGAGAGATATAAGGTAATTCCAAAAGAGGTAAAGGATTATGTTCGTGGTCTTTACGGCAGACCACCAAAGAAGATCAGTGCCGAGATAATTGCAAAGATTATAGGTGATGAAGAACCTATCACCTGCAGACCGGCAGATCTTCTCAAGCCTGAATATGAGAGGATGAAAAAGGAAGCTGAAGACATGGGCATCATACACAAGGAGGAGGACATCCTTACTTACATACTATATCCTGCAATTGCTCCTGCATTCCTGAAAGGTGAACTTGAAGAGGAAGATCTCACACCGATCATGGAAAAGAAACATCCTTGTGCAACAGCAGATGTTTCCGGCATACCTACCGAATACAGTGTAGAGGTTGACGGAGAGATATTCAATGTCAAGGTAAACCCTGTGGGTGGATCAGTTAAGGTAGTTGAAGAAGGCGCTGGTGAAGGAGAAAAACCAAGTGCTGATTCCCTGGCAGGTGCTGTTACAAGCCATATGCAGGGAATGATATTGTCCGTTAAGGCAAAGGTCGGCGATATAATTGAAGAAGGTGACACTGTATGTGTCATAGAGGCCATGAAAATGGAGAATGCTATCCATGCACCACATGGTGGAACCGTTAAAGCGATACTTATTGCTGAAGGTGATGCTGTGAAATCCGGCGATGTTCTGATGAGCATTGAGTAGGTGAACTGACATGTTCAAGAAAGTACTTATAGCCAACAGGGGTGAGATCGCCATCCGCGCAATGCGTGCATGCCGGGAACTGGGTGTGAAGACCGTAGCAATCCATTCTGATGCAGATAACAATGCCCTTTTTGCAAAGTATGCTGACGAAGCATATAATATAGGCCCTGCTCCTTCAAGCCAGAGTTATCTGAATATTGACAATATCATAGATGTGGCACTCAAGTCCGGGGCAGAGGGAGTTCATCCTGGGTATGGTTTTCTTTCCGAGAATGCCAATTTCGCCCGGAGGTGTGAAGAGGCCGGCATAACTTTTATCGGCCCTTCAAGTAAGGCTATTGAGCAGATGGGTAGCAAGATCGCAGCAAGGAACACTATGATAGAGGCTGGCGTTCCTGTTGTTCCTGGTACCAATGAAGCTATATCAGATCCCGAAGCAGCAGCAGATGTCGCAGATAGCATCGGTTATCCTGTAATTATCAAAGCATCTGCCGGTGGTGGCGGTATCGGAATGAAGATAGTCCATTCCAGAAATGAGTTTGGAAATGCGCTTAATTCGATCCAGTCTGTGGCCGAGTCAGCTTTTGGTGATCCAACGGTTTTCATTGAAAAATACGTAGAGGAACCAAGGCACATAGAATTCCAGATACTTGCGGACAAGTATGGAAATGCCGTATACGTAATGGAAAGGGAATGTTCCATACAGCGCAGACATCAGAAGCTCATTGAGGAGGCTCCTTCTCCTGTAATGACACCTGAACTAAGAAAACAGATGGGTGAAACCGCTGTAAAGGCTGCAAAGGCTATTGGATATGAGAATGCAGGCACAGTTGAGTTCCTTTATTCCAAAGGAGATTTCTATTTCCTTGAAGTGAACACCAGACTACAGGTGGAGCATACGATCAGTGAGATGATCACCGGTATAGACCTTGCAAAACAACAGCTTCACATCGCATGTGGGGAGAAATTACCTTTCAAACAGGAAGATATAAGCATCAGAGGCTGGGCTATAGAATGCAGGCTCAATGCAGAGGACCCTCTCAATGACTTTTCACCATCTCCTGGTAAGATAAGGAGGTACCGTTCTGCAGGAGGACCAGGTATCAGGGTTGACAGTGGAGTTCACATGGGCTATACTATTTCACCTTATTATGATTCCATGATCTCAAAGCTCTGTGCCTGGGGCAGTGACAGGAACGAGGCCATAGACAGGATGCAGCGAGCACTCTATGAATATGTTGTAGTAGGTGTTACAACCAATATACCGTTCCATAAAGCGGTCATGAGACATCCTGCATTCAGAGAAGGAAAACTAACAACTCATTTCATAGATGACTATAACATCATAGAGGATGTCAGAAGGGTTGTAGAGGAAGATTCCGCCAAGGGATCCACACTTGCATCGGCGCTTGCTGACAAGGATAAAAAAGTAGCTGCTGTTACTGCTGCGGTTGGTTCCTATGTGAATGCTACCAAAAAACAGACAAAGTAATAAACCTTTGATTACATATAATTAATAGGGAGTAAACATTCGTACGGTGGAATACCTGTGAATGACAATAAGAAAGAGATAGTTCGGCTGCTGAAGGAATCCGAAGGTAGTCCTGTGTCAGGCCAGGAGATAGGTGAGAAACTTGGTATTACCAGGGCAATGGTCTGGAAATATATAAAAGCCCTCCGCAAAGAAGGCTTCGATATTCGCTCTTCCCCTAAAACTGGTTATATACTTGATTCTTCTCCTGACAGGATAGATCCCGGGGAGTTAAAAAAGATTCTTCAGACCAGTCTTATAGGAAAGGATATCAGGTATTTTTCAGAGCTTGAATCTACTAACAGTACTGCCCGTGAAATTGCATCTAATGTTTCAGAAGGGACCGTTGTTATTGCCGAGACCCAGAAAAAGGGCAGGGGGAGGATGGGTTCTGAATGGCAGTCTATAGCGGGTGGTGTGTGGTTATCTTTGATCTTGAAACCGGCTATACCACTGGAAAATGTCTCAAAGATAACACTTGTGGCAGGTATAGCGGTCACGAACACATTAAGGAATATGGACATTAGTGCAAGGATCAAATGGCCTAATGATGTACTTGTAAATGGAAAAAAGATATGTGGTATACTTACGGAAGTGAGTGCGGAAGTTGATAAGGTCGATCATGTTATCCTGGGAATAGGTATCAATGCAAATGTGAAACTTTCAGATCTTAAGTATGAGATAAGGAAAAATTCCACAAGTATTGTGAACGAGACAGGTAATACAGTTGACAGAACAGTATTTTTAGCAAATCTTCTTTATGAACTTGAACAACAATATATCAGGTTCGAAACAAAACAGTTCGCAGATATTGTTGATGAATGGATTAACCTTTCCGATACTATAGGAAGGGAGGTCAGGGTCACAACCCCGCACAAGCTCATAGAAGGCAAAGCCGTGGGAATTACTGAAAGAGGAGCTCTTGTCGTCCTCGACAAAAATAAAAAGAGACAAGAGATTATAGCAGGAAACTGCCATTACAGTAATTGATCCGGTGAAGTGGTGCCTGTATGCAATACCTTAAGGTAAGCTGTAATGTGGCAATTGCCTTTCTATTTTTTTTATCAATTTCAGGAGCAGCATTTTCCAGTCCGGTTCTCATTAACGGGACAGGAATTTTTCTAACCACAGGTGATTCGTGGGATTTTTATCAGGGATATACTCTTACTGTCACGAGTGTGAACCTTGAACAAAAACAGGCATGGGTGAAGCTACTACATGATGATGAACTTCTGAAAGAACAGATTCTGTCAGAAAAAGATTCATTAGTCTATTCAAAGAATGAGGAAATATTGAATATCACTCTTGATACTATATATATCAGTCCCGGAGGGGAACTTATCACTTTCAAACCGGTGTATCAGTATCAGGATATGGACCTGCCGGAACCTGCCGTAGAAGATGATAACAGCGTAATCGGAAAGGATAATGAAAGTCAGATTTCCGGGGATAATGATGTCGGCGGTCAGACAGATGGTTTTACAATTATCCAGGCAGTTGCCTGTTTATCATTGATTACCATATTGACCAAACTGATTAAGAAAGAGAAGTAAAAAGTGATGAAATCCAGGTTATAAGAAAAATGAAAAATGAAGATCAGAACTTCAGATCACCTTTTTCCATCAGGACTTTAAGGTCTTCAAGACTCAATCGATCGCTCTTTTCCAGTTTTTCTTTTGCAGCAACAAGGTGTTCTTCCTTTTTCTTGTCGTCCTTTTCGATCTGGATATCATTTAATTTCTCAAGATAGACATCTAGTTCCTCTCTGAGAAGAGCAATTTTCTTCTTAAGAGGATCTATCTTCTCTCTTATTGGAGCGGTTGCAGCATATTTTTCGGATATCTGTGAATGAGCTGTATCTGCTTCTTTTCTAATTTCATCAGCCTGTTTATAGTATTCTATCATTTTAAGGTGATGTTCCTGTGATTCATCCGCAAGCTTCTTTATTTCGCTGCCGAAATCTTCTCTTGATTCAAAGACTTCCTTTGATTCCTTGTATGTTTCCATGAGTTTCTGATGCATCTCATTTGCATCAAATGCAGCTCCAAGGCGTTCTTTCAGCTCCAGTAAACGACCGAAAAGATCAATCTCATGGTTCAGCGGAATATCAGCATTCATGAAAGTTTCAAGGTCAGCAGCGTAGGCTTTAGAAAGGGTCTCAACACTTCCTTTGGATTGTTTATTAAGTTCATCCCTTTTTGTTTTAAGGTCATTTATGTCGTCTGAGAACTGCCGGCTTTTCTGGTTCACTTCTTCTTTGTTTGATTTGAGTGAGGCTATCTTTGCATTGATAGAATCCCTCTTTTCTTTTTCATCATGAGCTTTTCCTACAAGCTCCTTTACCTGAGCATTCAGATTGTTACGCTTCTCTTTCAATTCGTCAGTGTTGGTACGATGTAGTTTTAACTCGTGGAAAATTCCCTTAAGTTCACGCTCATGATTTCTTATTTGGGATCGAAGATCATTCACTTTGTTCTTCAGGTCTTTCTCACTCATTGAAGAAACATCTGCGTCTTTCATGCTTTAACCTCTTCTGCATCCACAAAAGGCTGTTTTTCCCAGTATTCCAGAGCCTCTTTATGACTTTTTATTCTTTTTTCCAGCCATTTATACCGGGGTTCTATCTCTTTTATACTTTCTTCATATGAAGATATATTATTGTCATGATCTTCTTCGGAATTGTCAATGGCGCTTAATTCCTTTTTAGATTCAAAGGCCGCATTGATCTTTTTCTTAACAGAATCAAAGCGATCGGTGATTTCGGGTACTTTAGAGCTGAGGGAAGAAAGACCTTCCATTATTGTGTTAATCTGTTTTTGTTCTTCTTCAGGACTTAACGAACCTTTGACCTTTGAAAGTTTCTCTCTGATATAGGATAATTCTCTGGATATATCATCAAAATTATTATGCTCATTGGTTATTGAATCTCCTATTTCATCAAGAGATTTTTCAGCCTGGTGATAAAAAAGCTGCCTTTTTTCGGTCAGTATTTCAATCATATCAATTACTTCAGCTTTTCCCTTCTTTGAAGACTCTATATTTTCCTGAAGTTCTTTTAATTTATTACCAAGCTCATTTAGCTCGGAATTGTATTCTTCCAGAAACTTCTTATGTTTCTGGAGAACTCCTTCAATCAGCTCTTTTCTATCAAAGGTGTGCGGTATATTGTCCCCGTCACCCGAAATCATCGTATCGTTGTTCATAACAAAACCTCGTAGCATTTATATCCTGAATACCTGGGCATGTGCTACTTCATCAATGATCCTTATATTACTTTTATCTACAACTCCGCATTTTACTGCACAGGAAACTGCCTTTTCACCGAAGATATTTATATTGCCTGCTTCTGAAAGGATGTCAATGGCTTCATCTTCTGATATTGCATCTCCTTTGTAGAAATCTTCTGTTATAGTAACATTTATATTGCCTTCTTTAAGTGTCTTTCCTATAAGCTCTCTGTCGCACAGGGCAACGATGGTATTGTCACCGGATTTATGGATCTTTAGATACATGTGATCACTTTCTTTAAACTACTTTTACATGTTCTTTATCAGGTTTTATCAAGTCACCTGACCGACGCATCTTTGATATAAGGTCCTCTACATGTTGCCTATCTATCTGCTGATTTGCGGCTTCTTCATAGACCTCTTCAAGAGGAGCTTTTCCTCCCGGATGTTTTTCACCGACCATTTTAATGATCTCCTTGATCATCTTGATTCTGTCTCGCTGGCTTTTGCTTGTTCCGGAAGCTATGACATCTATATCGAATGCACCGGTGTCCGGATCAACACCGACCTGTCTGAGACATGAATAAACTATACGTGTTGTCCTTTTAGCATCTTCCAGAGTTGCAACATTACTGAGCCTTAGACGCGCACTTGCCTCGGCAAGTCTGACAAGTGCCTCAAGCTGACGTGCAGTCACAGGAACAGGAGCGTCTTTGCCATCCCCCATTTTTCTCAGGTCCATATAGAACTTGACAAGATGTTCACGTGCCTCATCTTCCATTACCGGGAAGATGTTACGTCTTGAATAGGCCACATATTTTCTCAGCAGGTCAGCTTCAATGGCAGGTCTGATAACCTCCATATGGTCATCGACCTGTTCCTGGGTGATGGTACTCGCTGGCAGGTTCTTACGCTGTTCTGAAAGTTCTCCTGCATAGTGTGACTTGAGAATATGCTTTGCGATCCTGGAATCCATGTCTTCGTTGGGAGTATCAAGCATAACAAAAATCATGTCAAATCTGGAAATAAGAGCAGGTGGCATGTTAATTTGCTGGGAAATTCCTTCGTACCTGTCGAAACGCCCGTATTTAGGATTGGCTGCACCAAGAAGTGCACATCTGGATTTAAGAGTTGCAAGTATGCCTGCTTTTGCAACACTGATGGTCTGTTGTTCCATTGCCTCATGGAGTGCACTTTTATCCTCTGTGCTCATCTTATCCATTTCATCTACTGCGGCAACACCCATATCCGCCATTACAAGCGCACCGGCTTCAAGTGTCCAGCGACCGTCTCCCAGATCATCACGGACAGCAGCAGCAGTAAGACCACTTGACGATGCACTTTTACCGGATGCAAAAACACCACGTGGGGACAATTTAACCATGTAACGCAGCATCTGACTCTTAGCAACACCGGGGTCTCCTACAAAGAGCATGTGGATATCTCCACGCACTCTGGAGCCGTCGGGAAGATGTTTTGGAACCCCTGAGAACAACTGAAGCGAAAGGGCTTCCTTCACTTCATCATAACCATAAATGGAGGGAGCTATAGAACCAATGACCTTTTTGTATATTTCCGGGTCCTGGCTCATTGCAAGTATCTCTTCTTCCTCTTCAGGACTTATTTCAAGTTCATCGAACTCAAGGTCTGTATACTCGATAGAATTGGCATGTAATACCAGGTCATAAAAAGGGGACTTTCCTTCTCTTGTGGTTCTCTGATGTGAACGCAGTATTCCATTGATTATAACACGATCTCCGGGTTTCACAATACCCGCAAGATCATCCTCAACATCAACATCAAGACTTTGAGGCTGTGAGCCACCTTTGAGGTTCTCGGGAGATTCCTGTAACTGGAGCTTCTGTGCATCTAAAAAAACTGACTGGTTAACATCGATCTTAAAAGGTCCTTTCCTGCCACAGGTTTCGTTCTCACACTCATGGGGTTCTACGAATTTAACCTCGTTCTGAGGAACCATTGTCACGTGTTCACAACGCAGACATTTGAACGCAGCATTGACTACCTTCGGCCGGACTTCTGTTGCCTTGCGGATCATCCCTTCAATGGCAACGAACTGCATAAGATGTTTGCTTCGCAGATCTCTGTTCGGGATCTTGTTAGGGATCTTTATGAAACGTACCTTTGCATCATCAAGGCTCTTCTCCACGGGCAGATCTATTTGCTGGAGAGCATTGTCAGCACTTGGAATTACCTCATCCGGATCGAAAAGGAGTTCACTGGCGATATCCCTGTCAAAGACCTCAAGATCATAGAAATCAACTTCAAGACTACGCTGGTCGGGATAATTGTTAGCAAGCTGCAGGATACTATCCCAGTAATATTTTTTAAGGAACACTACGAATTTTTCGTCCCACTTACCTTCAGTCATATTTACACAATATATCAATAATTAATGTCATAATTAGTTAAAACGGATTTAAGGAATGCAACATAGGTTTCAAATGATATGAATATTTCGAAACATATTTTTTCTTCTATTCTGTTGATCATTACCGGATGATCTTATTTCGGTTTTCCTTCAGCACTTTCATTCCCGGCTTCATAGTTCCTCTGTACTTTACGTATTATTCCTCGAAGCGTCTGTACCTCCCTGGGAAGAAGGCAGGCTCTGCCAAATATTCTTTTGAGCATAAGATCTGTCTTTTCCCTTTTGTGCTCAGGATAATCGATATCTTTAAGGAGTTCCGATATATGCTCGTACAGAAGTCTTATATCAAAAGGATCAGCCAGTGGTGTATCTCCACCTTTTACGTCACTGAACTCGTAGAGAACGACAGCTACTGCATGAGAAAGGTTCATGACAGGATATACTTCCGAGGTTGGAATGGTCATGATCATATCACATTTTTTAAGTTCCTCTTTTGTAAAGCCGTTATCTTCTCTTCCAAAGAGTACTGCAATTTTGCCATTCACACCGATGAGACGTTTTTTCATTTCAGCAGGTGAATATCCCGGAATCCTCAGATGGAGATCGAACCTGGAACCTGCTATTCCGGTGGTTCCTATGACAATACTGCAGTCATCAATTGCCTTTTCAAAGTTATTGACCTTTCTTGCATTCTCCAATAGGTCCCTTGCATGCGAGGACATAGCTCTTGCTTCACCCTCAAGTTTGCATGGATTCACAAGGACAAGATCTGAAAATCCGAAGTTCTTCATTGCCCTTGCCACAGATCCGACATTTCCCTGATAAAGGGGTTCTACAAGTACAATTCTCAGTTCCATTTGAAATATACTACCAATCGATTTTTTTTGTAATTTGCGCTACTACAGCATGTAAGGGCATATAAGTTTAATTAGTCAGAAGTTACCTTTTGTTTTGTTTCAAAGGTTACAATACGTCTCCCGATAGAGTTTCCTTGATGAAAATGTTTAAATATTATTGAAGCCACAGTCATGCAAACCAAACCGGTTACTTATAAGTAAAAAATGATTTCAGTCCTTTAATAATTGTAAGCTTATGTTATAATATAGGAGATAATTAAATGGCTATGGAGTATTTTGCAGGCATATCCGATGCCTTAAGACTTACATTTGTGCAGGTTATGATTTTAGCAACCCTGTCCATTGGTATTTTTTTAATTGGAATGTATATAAACTTAAAGAAGTGGGGTATGGGCTCCACGGGATATGGCGATGCACCTTCAAAAAGTGTATTGGCTTTTCCTAAAACCCTGATGTATCAGATGAACGAACATGCCCATGTCCACAACCAATCGGTACTGGAAACGTTTGTTCTTGATATTCTCTTCCAGAGAAGGATTCTGAGAAGAAGTCCACTCAGATGGTTCATGCATTTCACCATATTCTTCGGATGGATGGCACTTTTTGCACTCTCTCTTGCAATGTTCCTTGTAGAAATGATTCACATGGTTGCGGGTGAAGCTGCTCATTCACTTCCGGAGTTCATGAACCCCGCAGTTTTCAGAGAACTGCTTGCAGTACCAAATGATATATTCAGTTATATATTGCTAACAGGGATTATAATTGCTATTTACAGAAGATTGTTCGTTACCAAAGTAAGAGAAGCTACAATCGCATACGATTCTATTCTTCTTATCGGACTTACCGTGATCACAATCACCGGCTTTATTGCAGACGGTATCAGAACCGGCAGGTTCTGGGGATTCGATATGCCTTATGAATGGGCCCCACCGGCAGCGCTTTTCCATGTGATCATTTCACTGCTTTTCTGTATTGCATACATCCCATTCAGTAAATACATACACATGATAGCAATACCACTTGCACTCCTTGCAAATAAGGGAGGAGAATAAAAATGGCAAAACGTGAACCTTCTATTAATACAGAGAATTTTACAGCGGTTCAGCTTATGGAACTTGACTCATGCAGTCGCTGCGGCGAATGTGTTGAATGGTGTCCGACATATGATGCATCAGGAAAGGATCCGGGACTTGCACCAAGGGACAAGATCCTCAGATGGAGAGAGTACATGAACAAGTCCTACGGACTTCGTGCAAAGCTCTTCGGCCCAAAGGAGATTCCTGAGGAAGATATCGAAGAGTTCAAGGATGATGTTTATGGCTGTACAACCTGTGGTATGTGTGCAACTGTATGTGAATCCGCAATCAATACGGTAGAACTGTGGGAGTCCATGCGTGCAAACCTTGTAAAGCGCGGAAATGGTCCATACGGGAAGCAGGGTGCTTTCCTCAAACTTATAGGAGAATACAAGAATCCTTACATGGCGGATAACAAAGACAGGACCAACTGGTTCCCTGAAGATGTCCAGATCGAAGATAAGGCAGAGGTTCTTTATTATGGCGGATGTACTGCAGAGCTAAGGCAGAGAAAGCTTGCACTTGCAACTGCACGTGTTCTCAATAAACTTGGTATCAAGTTCACAATGCTTGGTGAGGATGAGATATGCTGCGGATCTGCGCTCATCAGAACTGGACAATACTTTGTAGAAGACACTGCAAAGGTCAATGCCCAGAAGAACATTGACAACATCGTTGCAAAAGGAGCAAAGATCGTACTTTATGCATGTGCTGGTTGTTACAGAGCGTCACTAGTTGACTGGCCAAGACTCACCGGTAAGGAACTTCCATTCAAGGTTGTTCATATTACGGAGTTCCTTCAGGATCTTATAGAAAAAGGTGAGATCAAGTGGGAGAAATCAATTGACAAAAAGGTCACATACCATGATCCATGCCACCTTGGTCGTCATGTTGGTGTCTTTGAACCACCAAGAGCTGTCCTTGAGGCAATTCCTGGAATCGAGTTCATAGAGATGGACAGAATAAAAGAGAACCAGCGCTGCTGTGGAGCAGGCGGTGGTGTGAAAGCCGGTATTCCTGATCTTGCACTGGGTGTTGCTTCAACACGTGTTGAAGACGCGCTTGCGACAAACTCAGACGTTCTTTCAAGTGCCTGTCCTTTCTGTAAACGAAATCTCAGTGACGGCAGGGATGCAATCGGTGCACAGGAACTTGAGGTCGAAGATGTCATTGTTCTGACTGCAGAAGCAATGGGAATCGACCTTAGCGACACGCCAGAGTGATCTTATCACTCTTTTTTTTCTTTATTATAGGAAAAATTGAATATACTTATAAATTGTAATCTACTTTTCTCATGCAAATTCCTTATGAATTACTTGGTAAAATATTCATTCTGATTGCATTTGTTGCACTTATAGTGCTGGGAATAGCATTGCTACTTGGCGCTTACAGCTTTAAGAAGAAAAAGATCCTTTTTCCTAACTTCATACTGTTCATCCTTTATCTTTTCTACGGACCTGCAAAATGGATCTGCAGAGTATTCGGTATCAAAGATACTATAGTAGATGAAATTCTTGTGGAAGTCCGTAATGCTGTCATGCTTGACAAATTTAAAGAAATAAAGAAGCGAAGAGTTATTTTCTTGCCACAGTGTCTCAGGCATCCTGATTGTAAAGCACGCTGTGATCCTTTATTAGGATATGAATGTAAGATATGCGGAAAATGCGAGATCGGAACTATATGTAAAGAAGCAAAGAAACGGGGATTTGAAGTTTATGTCATTCCGGGTGGCAGCTTTGTTAAGAAAATCATTAAAGAACGGCAGCCGGAGAGCTGCATAGGTGTGGCATGTTATCCTGAACTTTCAGAGTCTATGCAGGGGGCTTCCCCTTTCATGATAGTTCAGGGAATTTCTCTTTTAAAAGACGGATGTTATAATACTAAAGTCGATGTTGATGAAGTGATAAGAAAGATGGAGGAGTGCGATGTATGAAACAATAGGAATTATCATTACTGTTCTCCTCGCCTTTTCTTTCGTACTGGCCGCACTGGCGCTGATCATGAGCCGCATAAGTCTTTACAGACATGTGTGGCTTGCAGGGTTCTTTGCAGGAGTACTTGATTTTTTTTACATGCCGCTCAAATATTTCTTTTTCAAGCTCTCAGACACAAGGATACTACATAAATGGATGGTTTCCCTGAAGAACATTGCCAATCTGGAAGCTTTCAAAAGGACAAAAAAACGCATGATAATAGCTCCACACTGTATGCGCTCAATGGATTGTCCTGCATCATCCACAAGGACCGGCATACAATGTATTTCCTGTGGAAAATGTGTTTTCACAAAACTAAAAGATATAGCGCCTAAATATGGATATGATCTTTACATTGTCACAGGCTCATCCTTTGTTAAATATGTGATAAAGGAAAAAGACTATGATGGAGCCCTGTTAATAGCCTGTGACTATGAATTAAACAAGGTTATGATGGGACTCAAGGGCAAGAATATTGTGACCTATGGGATTCCCATGCTCAATGACGGATGTTTCAATACAAAAGTTGAATATGAAAAAGTAATTGAAACACTTGAAATGCTTTCAGGTTGAGAACTTTAATGGACGCTGCTTCATATGTATGACCTTATAATAGTCGGAGGCGGACCTTCAGGTTCGTCTGCCGGAAGGATAGCCGGAATTAAAGGACTGAAAACGCTCCTGCTTGAAAAAGAGGATTTTCCCAGGTACAAACCATGTGGAGGAGCATTATCCGAACATGCAATCTCCTATCTTGATTTTGAACTGCCAGAAAGTATGATCGAAAAAGAGATTTTCGGGGGAAGAATTCGGTTCCATGATAATAGTATAGATCATTACAAAGATCAACGTCTGTCTGTTATCGTTACAAGAAGTATATTTGACAGCTATCTTCTGGAAAAAGCCAGAGAGACAGGTATTGATTTTCGTTTGAATGAAAAGGTCACGGATATCACACAAAAAAAGGCTTATGTTTGTGTAAAAAGCAGAAATACAGTTTATAGATCAAGGTTTGTGATCATTGCCACAGGTTCCCAGGGAAGTTTAAAACATCTGGTAAGACGACCAGATGGAAAGGAAGAGTATGGTGTATGTCTTGTAACAGAGATTGAAGAAAATGATGAAAAAATAGATCAATATCTGAAAAATATAATTGAAATGCAGTTTGGTGTTTCAGGAGCAGGTTATGGTTGGATTTTTCCGCACAGAGGTTATTACTCAGTGGGTGCTGGAAGTGTTATGGCAGATCATCTTGATAATCCCAAAAAAGCTGTGAAGGATTATCTTCGTTTCAATGGGTTTACAGGAGAACATAAACTTAATGGTCATGTAATACCCTGTGGTGGATATAAAAGAGAAATTCTAAGGGGAAGAATATTGCTAAGTGGGGATGCAGCAGGATTTGTTGATGCATTTACAGGTGAGGGACTTGCTTATGCCATCAGATCAGGGCAACTTGCATCAGATGTTATTGCAGAGCTTATCGGAAAAAGATCAGACCTATCAGAACTTGAAGATTATAAAAAAAGATGTAATTCTGAATTCGGTGAGCACCTTAGATATTCACTGTTCTTCTCCAAAATAATGCATTATTTTCCTGAAAGGTCCTTCAACGCTTTTATAAACGATACAGAAATTCTGGATAGTTTCTTTGATGTTGTAGCATTTAAAAAGACCTATAAGGATCTGATAAAATGGATCGTATATAATTTCAAGCTCGCATGGCTCAAAAAAAATGATTATAATGAGTGAGGAGAGTAAGCTCCCTTCTGTTAATGCAATACATTCATCCCGACAGACAGGATGACGCGCTCATAAGAGCTGCATTGACGGCATTCGGCTACGCGCCAATAAACTTCGGGAATGGTCTAAACAACCATTGAACCCCTACTTCCGACTTGCACCCACGAGGATTCGCCGTTCCATCCGTGATCCATGCGACCTCAACTTTTCAGTATCACAGCATTGACATGGTACGGTATCGTTTCTGTGCCAGCATGCGCTTTGCGCATGAGTTGCAATGCAACTGCCCGGGCTCTCGCCCGATACCCTTTACAGGTATTCGTGTGTTTAGAAGGTGGGGAGACTTTCCTCAGGCCAAATGACCCGGCAGCCGTCCTTCCTCTCTCATGGAATGAGACGAAATTCAAACAATATATATTTTCTGGCTTTGCAGATATCCTTTATTTATCTATTTAAAAACAATTAATTTTAAATGCCTTTAAAATATTCTATGTAATTATTAAATAATTAGTCCTGAATCGAAACATTTATTAAGAACTTCATGAAACCATTAAATGGTTGGTATGAAATATAATCGATATCTTATCGCAGGTATCACTGTACTGACAATCATGCTACTGATTCTGTTCTCAGGAGCTGTTTCCGAAACCAATACCCGGATTTTCAGTGTTGGTGATCTGGACATGGCAGAATATGGATACGGTGCACTATTGTTGGGAATCGGATTGCCTCTCATACTGGCAGCAATTTACTTCTTTGCCAGGATGAGAATAGGCAGATATCTGGAAGAATAAATTTTAACTATGCAGGCAGATCAAAGCTTAAGAACACCACAGCCGCAGCCGCGGTTCAGCAGATAATCTATTTTTGAAATAATCTCGTCCTGATGAAATTCGGATAACTTTTCGAACTCGTCCTTATGCTTATCCTTCACATGATCTATCATTCTTTCTTTTGCTTTTTTAGGATCGTTGTCAACCACAATGAAGTCATCATTGAATCCAAGGTCCCTGCATCTTAATATATGTACTATAACTAAAACCTCCCAGAATAGAGTAGAAACTCCTGATTTATTAATTTTTGTTTTACCTTCAACAAAAAGATTAAAAATACCATACTTATAATATTATTTAATGCTCTATGTTCGTCAATTATGGATTCTGTAAGTATTTTTTATATATTCATGATGATATTTTATTTCAAAGAAACTCATATAGTAAAATACATATAAAACGTTTAATATCCTGTTCTTATATGAAAGTATTAAATAAAATAATTTATTCTATATACAATAGGCAAGTCGTATAAATTGGTTTATAACTTTTATGGATAATTTACTTTGCAGCTGATATTCTATAAATGTTTTTTAAGCTTGGACATACTGACTTTGTAATATTAATGCTACCTCAGGGAGTGGAATTAAGATGGATGAAAAAGGCGATTATGGGAATAACAACGATAACGGCTTTTACATTGTCGGTATCGGGGCATCTGCAGGTGGTCTGGAAGCCATCGAAACTTTTTTTGATCATATGCCGCATGACACGGGAATGGCATTTGTGGTCATTCAGCATCTTTCACCTGATTACAAGAGTCTTATGGTTGAACTTCTCTCCAAAAGAACAAAGATGGAAGTACTCAGAGCAGCCGAAGGAATGATTGTTGAACCTAATAAGGTCTATCTTATTCCCCCTAAAAATAATCTTACCATCTTCCATGGAAAACTACTACTGAGTGAACAGGGACAATCTAGGGGTCTCAATTTTCCGATAGATATATTTTTCGAATCACTTGCAGAAGATAAGGGTAAACGTGCCATAGGAATAATTTTATCCGGTACCGGCAGTGATGGTATGCGTGGTATTAAAGAGATTAAGGAAAAGGGTGGTATGGCCATGGTACAGAATGAGGATAATGCTAAATTCGATGGAATGCCAAAAAGTGCAATATCCACCGGCATAGTTGATTTCATTCTTCCCACAGAGGATATGCCCGAGCAATTAATATCATTTATAGATCATCCGTATGCAACCAGTCAGAAGAATACAATATCTCTGCTCACTGATCAGGAAAATATGGACAGGCTCTTTGCTCTTTTGAGAAAGAAACATAAGGTAGATTTCACACATTATAAAATGACTACCGTTGTCAGAAGGGTAGAAAGAAGGATGATGGTTACCCACATAGATGAATTCCGGGATTATGTGCGTTACCTTGAAGACAGTCCTCATGAGATCACCAATCTTTATAAAGAACTCCTGATAGGAGTCACTCACTTCTTCAGAGATAAAGAAGCATTTGATTTTCTGACGTCCAGATGTATCAGGGATATAATAGAAAATGAGGACGAAAAAGAGATACGCATATGGGTTGCAGGTTGTTCCACCGGTGAAGAACCTTACAGCATTGCCATACTTTTGAAAGAGAACATGGAAATGCTTGAGAAGGATGTGAATATTAAGATCTTCGCAACGGATATCGATGAAGAGGCCATCGTTAAAGCGGCGAATGGTCGTTTTCCTGAGAGTATTATTGCGGATGTGAGTGCTGACATACTTAAAAAGCATTTCACTCCTGTTGAAAATGAGTTCCAGATCAGCAGGGATATAAGGGAAATGGTGGTGTTTGCAAAACATGATGTCCTCACCGATCCTCCTTTTCCAAATATTGACCTGATAAGTTGCAGGAACCTCCTCATTTATCTCCAGCCAATGATGCAGGCCAGAGTACTGGAACTTTTCAATTATTCCCTTAAGCCAAAAGGAATCCTTTTCCTCGGGCCAAGTGAGACCACCGGTGACATGTCTGATCGCTTTGAGCCAATGAACCACAAATGGAAGATATATCGTTCCAGAGGAAAATCAAAGGTTATCGACATGCAGAAAATTCGGAATATAACCACCGATGCCTCAAAAACGAGAATGGATTACAGTCCTGCACCAAGAGCATGGAGGCATAATCAGGAAGAAAAGCTGCTTGAAAGGATATTTGACAGTCTCAAAGATGATTATCTTCCTCTTGTTATCATAGCCAACGGGAATATGGAAGTGGTCTACACCCTTGGGGATACTGAAGGTTATTTCAAGGTCCCTTCAGGAAAGATGGTCTATAACATAACTAAAATGGCAACAAAGGATCTGTCAATTCCTATAACCACAGGATTACAGAAGGTATTCAACAACAAAGAGGATGTCAGGTACACCAATGTAAGGACAAATATCCATGGAGTGAAAAAGAAACTTAACATCAGGATAAAAATGTTACCATCCAGACAAAATCAGGAACCTCTTGCTGCAATATTTCTGATGGAAACTACTCCTAATGAAATTTGTGGCGACGGTGACCAGGTACATTATGACATGGATGAGGTTGTGGAACAGCGTATCAGCGATCTTGAACAGGAATTGCAGTTCACAAGAGAGAATCTGCAGGCAACAATAGAAGAGCTTGAAACTTCCAATGAGGAACTCCAGGCAACAAATGAAGAACTGTTCGCCAGTAATGAAGAACTGCAGTCTACAAATGAAGAACTACAATCGGTTAATGAAGAGCTCCATACGGTCAATGCGGAATATCAGGCCAAGATCATCGAACTCACCGAACTGAATCAGGATATAGAAAACCTTATGTCAAATACTCAGATTGGTATTTTATTCCTTGATGAGAACCTTGAGGTCCGAAAATTCACCACTATGATGAAAAATGTATTCCATCTGGTTGATAATGATATTGGCAGGCCTCTAGAAGGGATCAATGACAAACTAAAGGATATAAATGTACTGGAGCTTATTGGGGGCGTTCAGGAAACCAATAATAGTTTTGAGACTGAAGTGCAGACCTGGGATGAAAAATGGTATCTTCTGAAAATAGTCCCTTATAAAATAGCCCGGGATACCTATTCAGGAGTTGTTGTCACTATAATAGATATAACGACCCTGAAAAATACACAACGTTCGCTTGAGAAGAAGGAAATATGGCTCAAGCAGGCAGCTTCACTTGCAAAGATAGGTGGATGGGAGATCGATCCCGAGACAATGCGCACATACTGGACCGAAGAGGTCTATAAGATACATGAAGTAGGATACGATTTCAAACATGATGTCAACACTGGTATTGAGTTCTATGATCCTGTTGACAGAAAGAAAATAGAAACAGCTGTGTCAAATGCTCTTGAAAATGGTAAGCCTTTTGACCTCAAACTTCGGTTTAAAACAGCAAAGGGTAATAATAAATGGGTCAGGGTGATGGGTAAAGCCGAAAGAGACGGTAATAATATAAAAAGGGTGTATGGTTCTTTTCAGGACATCACAGAACAAACTATAACTGAAAGAGAACTGAAGGAAACAAGGACAAAGTACAAAGAACTCTATGAAACGATTACCAGTCCAACCATTGTCTGTAAAAATGATGGCAATGGAAGATTCATTATCAAAGAAATAAATTGTGCCGGGGAGCAGTTTTTTTCAATGGACCATAAAGATCTGGTAGGAAAAGACCTTATGACATTATTACCCTCACAGGACGGAGTGTTGAAAAAGGCATACTCAGAAGTCAGAGGCACCAGCACTTCTGCTCACATAAAATCGATCAGTTTTGAACAGGATCCGTTCAAAGGTGCTTTTGAAATATTCATTTACAAACTTCCATGTGAGGATATTGTCAGTATTTTCTATAAGAAGAACGATGTAAAATCAGATACAAACAAAAATATTACGTGACAGAAAAGGGAGCTGATTTTCCAGGCCGGGGTTATTATAATGGATGATATCTTTGAGGAAATGAAAAATGATGCCTGTAAGATCTTGGATGAAAAAGAAAAAAAAGAGAACATCCAAATACTCACTGAGGAAGAAATTCGTTCTTTACTTCACAATCTTCGGGTACATCAGATAGAACTGGAAATTCAGAACGAAGAATTAAAAAGATCCCAGGAAGAACTTGTTCTTCAGCGTGAAAGTTATTTTCATTTATTCCATAAAGCTCCTGTAGGATACGCTCTTCTGGATGGTAATGGAATTATCAGAAAGGCAAATCAATTACTCTGTGAAATACTTGATTTTCCTAGATGTGATATTATAAATGAACCACTGTCAAGATATATACTGGAAGAAGACAGGGTTATCTATATGTCCAGATTCCGGGCCTTCTTTAAAAAACCCGAAGGAAAAATGCTGGAATTGAGGATCAAAGGGAAAGAAGAAATCATTTACATGGAGATAAGGGGAAGGAAAGAAGTAATGGATCAGTTCGTTTTTTTGGAAAATGAAAAGAAAGTTCCGTTGATACTTATCACATTCAATGATATAACAGAGCGTAAGAATGCGGAAGCAGCTATTCGCAAAGCTATGCTTGCAGCAGAAGAAGCAAACAACACAAAAAGTAGTTTCCTGGCAACTATGAGTCATGAACTTCGAACACCTTTAACTTCTGTGATAGGGTTTTCAGATGTTCTTTTAAGAGGAGATGCTGGTGAAATTAATGATGAACAGAGGCACTACCTCACCTATATAGAAAATAGTGGAACACATCTTCTTAATCTTATTAATGACCTTCTTGATCTTTCAAAGATAGAATCAGGGAAAATGGAGCTTAATTCAGAGGATGTAAATCTTAAAAATATCTTTGATGAAGTTGAGAACATGGTCTATCCCATGGCTTCAGAAAAGAACATTTCACTTGCGTTTAATATAGAATCAGATGATCTTAGTTTAAAGGCGGATTCCGATAAGATCAAACAGATAATGATCAATCTTCTCAGCAATGCTATAAAATTCACACCTGATTCAGGGTCTGTCGATGTTATTGCAAAACAAACTGATGACCGGATAGAGATATCCGTGAAAGATACAGGTATTGGTATTCATCCGGATTATCACAGCAGGATTTTTGAATCATTCTCTCAGGTAAATTCTTCTGTATCAAAAGAGAAGAAGGGTACAGGACTCGGTCTTGCTCTTGTCAGAAGTTTTGTGGAAATGCACAAAGGGAAAATATGGCTTGAAAGCGAACCTGGGAAAGGTAGCAAATTCTCTTTTAGTATTCCTGTAGAGAACTGACATTAATACAGTTTTCCGGTTCAATTTGTTAACAAAAAAAGTTTCTCCATATTGATCCTGCTTTTTACTTCTGTGCTCTGTTAAAGAGCATATTTTATGCATATAAACCCTTAGGTATATAAAAATAGCAGAGGAATCAGGAGTGGGGGTGGAAATGCTGTTCAATCCACTATCTCATTTTCCCATGTGTTCAGGGGGAGAAGCAGGCAGAACTCCATGAGCATTTGTCAGGGAGCACTGCCTGCCTCATATGAGACCACCCCCACGTTTGATTCACTTTATATAGTGAAGAACATGGATATAAGATTTTTGATTTGATTTTTTTCGTGGGAGCTCTAAAGAACCAGTCTGGTGCTGGGATGATATGATGAAGAATTAGCGTGTTGTTATGATAATTTTGAATGACAACTTTAATAAAGAGTTGCAGGTATAAATTGGTCTTTGTTTATTGTTCCGGTATATTTTTCCAAACACAAATTACCATAAGTAATATATAGAAGCCTAAAAATTACTTTTGTGGTCTAAGAGGTATGTCGAATGGTCAAAAAAACAATTCATGAAATCAACGGTAGAATTAAAGATGGAAGTGTCAATGTAGTTACTGCCGAAGAGATGGTTCATATTGTCGATGAACTTGGAGCAGACGGTGCAGCAAAGGAAGTTGATGTGGTAACTACAGGTACCTTTGGAGCCATGTGTTCCTCGGGTGTCTGGTTGAACTTTGGTCATTCGGAACCTCCTATTAAGATGCAGAAAATATTTTTGAATGACGTTGAAGCTTACACGGGTGTTGCTGCAGTTGATGCTTTCATAGGTGCCACACAATTATCCGAGTC
This sequence comes from Methanolobus sp., assembly GCA_021767785.1. Classification (GTDB taxonomy): domain Archaea; phylum Halobacteriota; class Methanosarcinia; order Methanosarcinales; family Methanosarcinaceae; genus Methanolobus. The sequence goes on along the minus strand of JAASSR010000003.1, from coordinate 43,342 downwards.
CCTGGAGATGGAATATGGCGGTGCCCATGTCATTGAGGACCTGATCAGGGGTAAGTCCGTTCATCTTCATGCTACATCTCATGGAACCGATTGTTATCCCCGTAAAGTACTTGACACGAACCTTACACTTGAGGACATGAACCAGGCTGTTATGATGAATCCGCGCAATGCGTATCAGAAATACAATGCAGCTACCAACAGCACTAAGAATACATTGTACACTTATATGGGAACCCTCCTTCCGTCCCTGGGTAATGTGACCTATTCCGGAGCAGGTGTCCTTTCGCCCCTTTCCAACGATCCTGATTATACAACTATAGGTACCGGAACAAGGATATTCCTTGGAGGTGCTCAGGGCTATATAGTAGGTGAGGGAACTCAGCATTCATCTGGTGGTGGTTTTGGAACCCTGATGGTACAGGGTGATCTAAAACAGATGAGTTCAGATTACATAAGGGCAGCTAATTTCACAGGTTACGGAACGTCTCTCTATGTGGGAATGGGAGTTCCTATCCCTGTACTCAACGAACAGATAGCACAGGCCACAGCTGTCAGTGATGCGGGAGTAACAACGAATGTTCTTGATTATGGTATTCCCAGCAGGGACAGGCCTGCCCTTCGTCAGGTGACCTATGAGGAATTGCGCAGCGGTTCTGTTGAGATCGATGGAAATGATGTACCTACATCTTCGCTTTCCAGTTTTAAGAAATCAAGGGCCATTGCAAAAGAACTTAAAAACTGGATATCAAAGGGTGATTTCTTTGTTTCCATGCCTGTTGAAAAGGTACCCAAAGGCATATCTGCAAAGCCCATGAAACAAACTGAAGGAATAGCCCTTGTTTCCGATATCATGGCCGTGAGTGTGGTAACTATCGGAAAGGATGCCAGTGTGTATGATGCTGCAAGGACAATAATGGATACTGCTTTTAATCATCTTCCTGTTATCAACGGCGATAATACCCTTGCAGGAATTGTTACTGCATGGGACATTTCCAAAGCTGTTTCTAAGAACAAGTTCGATCTTGTTGAAGATATCATGACACGCAAGGTCATTACAGCAAATTCAGATGAAAATGTAGCTGTTATTGCAAGAAGAATGGACCAGAATTCGGTTTCTGCAATGCCTGTTATAGATAAGAATAAGCAGGTGATCGGTATTATCACAAGTGATGATATCAGTAAACTATATGGCAGGAGGTCATAAATTTGAAGATCAAGATCAACATTTCCAGTGATATTATCACAAAACCAATTATGGCAGAAGCAATACTTGAGACAGGTGTGTTGCTTAATATATCCCAGGCACATTTTGACCGTTCCCGGGGAGAGGTCGTTGCAGATGTACTTGAAGATAAATTTGAGATGATGTGCGAATCTTTAACCAGCAAAGGGGCTGTGGTCAAAAAGCTGGATACTCCAATAAACTGGGATGAGAATGAATGTGTTGAATGCGGAGCCTGTCTATCTGTTTGTCCTACAAAGGTCTTTTCACTGGACGATGAGTTCAATCTGCAGGTGGATGAAACCAAATGCATTCAGTGTGGAACATGTGTTGCAATGTGTCCGCACAATGCTCTCTCACTCGGAAATAACGGATAAGACCTTTTATTTTATTTATATTGACTATGAAAGAGCATTTCAGGCTGAAAGAGACCATTGTTACCATCCAGGCGGACTCGCTTTCATACATAGAGCTTGCCAAAGAAGTCATAAGGTTTCATCGAAGGGAACTGGAATCATACATTTCTTCGGATCCCTTCTTCAGAAGCACTCTTGAACCATACGATTCAAAAGGCGATTTTCCTGAGATTATCAAGAGGATGATCATGGCCGGAAACACTATGGGTATAGGTCCCATGAGTGCGGTTGCAGGTACTATCTCTTCCCTGACCGTGGAAGCAATGGCAGATGCAGGGGCAGAATTTGCTATAGTTGATAATGGTGGCGATATAGCTATCATAAACGACCGACCTGTGGTAATAGGTATCTATGCCGGCAATTCTCCATTGAAAGATCTGGGCTTTGAAATTGAACCACGTGATTCCATTACAGGTATCTGTACTTCATCGGGAAGTGTCGGTCCTTCTATAAGTTTCGGGATGGCTGACGCTGCGGTTGTGTTTTCTGATGATGTCTCCCTTGCTGATGCGGCAGCTACAGCTCTTGGAAATGCAACAGATATCGGCAGGGAAGCAGTTGAAAGGTCTTTTGATGTTGTGAAAGATGTTGATAGTATCAAGGGTGCTATTGTTATTCAGAATGAATATATGGGATTCTGGGGCGATGTACCTGAGATAAGGAAAGCTGATGTCAGTTATGATCTTATAACAAAAGGTTAAAGATTAAAAAAAGTAAAGGCAGGTCATGCCGTTGGTGTTACATATGGAATCTCTTCGAACGGCTGTATCACAACAAAACCTTCGTCTTTAAATGCCATCTGCAGGCTTTCACCACTTGACCTTCCGACCAGTGTTTTCAGTGAAATATCTGTTTTTATGTCCGGTTGCAGGTTTCCTGACCAGGCAACAGTTGCATTCGGGTCAGTGTAAACCGGCCTTTCAGGAGACACTCTGAGTGTGAGTGGATCATAATGGGTTGTGATGGCTATCATTCCACTACCTTCCAGCTTGACATTGAAAAGCCCTCCGGACATCATCCCTGCTACTTTTTTCATCATTTTTATATCCCAGCTGATACTTTCCTCAAAGGCAAGCAGGTCATTACCATTCACGTAAATGGAGTCATTGTCAAGGTTTAGTATGGATATCTTCTTTCCGCTGTCAGCAAGGTAGACTTTACCGTTACCTTCTGCTTTTGTAAGGGTAATTCCTTCACCTGTAACTGCCTTTTTCATAAATTTGCCGAGTCCGTGTTCAAGCATACCCTCTCTTGTGAATTTCACATTACCTCTATATGCAACCATTACACCCATTTTCATCCAGATATGCCCGTCAAGGTTGACTTCCAGCATTCTGTCACGTTCAAGTTCGAATTTTCCTTGTCCGAGGTCTTTTTGTCCTGTGTTTCTTACAAACTCATCGATGGAATATTTTGAAATATCAATCCCTCCTCTTTATAAATATTGTTTATTAGAAATATACCTTTTGAAACATCATTTTGTATATATGGTAATTGAATATCAAAATTCAATTTTTTACAGTCATTAATTTGATATACCCTCCTAACTAATAGAATAATGAGCAATAAAAGGAGTGTGGAATAATATGGTAAAGGTTACTTTAGTACATTCAGAATGGTGTCATTTTTGTCCTACTGCAAAGAAAATATGGCGGGAATTAAACGAACAGTGCGATTTTGAATACGAGGAAGTAGAACTGGACACTCCTGAAGGAAAGGAGCTTGCAAAGAAGTTCAAGATACGCTCAATACCTACAACTATTATTGACGATAAGGTTGCCTTTGTAGGAGTTCCTGACAAAGAACAGGCAAGCGATGTTTGTGATAATAGCTGATCAACATGTATGATCTTATCATTATAGGCGGAGGACCTGCGGGGATGACAGCAGGAATCTACGCCGTACGTGACGGTCTTGATACACTGGTGCTTGAAAAGAACGTTGTGGCCGGTCAGATATCAACAGCTGACAGGGTTGAGAACTATCCGGGTATCCCCTCTATATCAGGAATGGAGCTGATGCAGAAGTTCAAGGTACATGCAGAAAACACCGGTGTTAATATACAGAATGCTGATGTAAGTGCTGTAAGGGCTGAAAGTGACAGAAAAGTTGTCATAACAGACGAAGGCGAATTCGAAGCTCTTGCAGTGATAGTCGCCACCGGTGCAAACCCCAAACGTCTCGGAGTTCCGGGTGAGAACCAATTCATGACCAAAGGAGTTTCTTATTGTGCCACCTGTGATGGTCCTTTCTATGGAGGTCAGGAAGTCATTGTTGTGGGAGGGGGTGATTCTGCTATTACTGACGCTCTTATACTTTCGGATATTGCCAGTAAGGTCTATGTGGTGCACAGACGTGATGAGCTCAGAGCATGCTCCGTACTTCAGAAACGGGCATTTGGCAAAGGGAATATTACTTTCATCTGGGACACTGTTGTCCAGGAGATAAAAGGTGAGGAACTTGTGGACAAAGTTATCCTGAAAAATGTAAAAACAGATGAACTGACTGAAATGAAAATAGATGGTGTTTTCATTTATGTGGGCATCAGTCCCAATACATCAATGGTGGATGTTGAAAAGACAGATGCAGGTTTCATTGTTACAGATGACAGGATGGAAAGCTCGGTTAGCGGAATATTCGCAGCAGGAGATTGCCGTCGAACTTCCATGTGGCAGGTAGTAACCGCTGTTTCGGATGGTGCTGTTGCAGCTATATCTGCCCATGAGTACATAACATCTGTGAAATACGATTGATGAAATCTCTTCCGTTTAAATAGAAAGGTGAGTTAAAAATGACATGCGATGAAGAACTTAATGGTGATATTTGTCTGAAAATATGCTCCGATTCCACGGCGGATGATCTGGAACCCATAGCAAGTGCAATACACACCCTCCTGGGAATCCCGATAACCATGCGCAGCCTCAATTGTAAAGGAATCCGTATGGAAAGAGGAGTCATCATGGACAGGGACTACACCGGGCCGGTGCTGGAAGAGGTAATGAAGACAAATTCAATCATTAGAACAGTTCCCTCCGAAGGCGTATACAGAGGTAAATCTGTTGTCGTTGCCCCTATTAGAACGGTACGGGGTGAGGCAATAGGTGCAATAGGAGTTGTGGACCTTGTAGCCGCCCTTGATATACTTTCAATGTTCAGGGAATATCCAGGTGTTATCGATGAAGTGGAAGAGTCAAGGAGAAAAATGAAGTGAAATATCAGCGATCTCACAGGTTCATTTATAACTCTTTTATTTTTTGATGTTTAATTGCCCTGCTTACTACAAAGGCTACAATGGATATTGAGACAGCGAGTAATATCACCATCAAGAGATTTCCGTTTTCCGCCGCCTTCATAAGACTATAGAAAAGGAAAGCACTCAACACCAGGCCAATTATCATCAGTACAGTTGCTGGCATATCATATAGTTTTCCAAGTGGTCCTTCCATAATTTGAACACCGTCTAATCTATATTATAGTTTTCTATTCACTTCACAATATTATACGAATTATACTTATTTGTTAATTACCTATTATTAGGCTTAAATAGCAGTTTATCTAAAATAGAGCAGGAGTAAAAATGGACCTTAAAAGTGTATTAAACAAGCTGAAGAACAACGAGACCGATATAGATACTGCAGAATCTCATATCCGCTCCATGGGATACGTTCCTGTTACCGACATTGCCAAGATCGATATTTTCCGAAAACATCGAACAGGTATAATGGAAGCCATACTTGCAGAGGGTAAAGACCCTGCAGATGTTGTTGAAATAGCAAAGGCCCAGATATCTGCAACAGGTCGGGTGCTTATAACAAGGCTCGGGGATAAACACAGAGAAATGATACTTTCCAGTTTCAAAGCCGACGAACTTGAATGGGATCTTCATTCCACAGCCGTGGTGGTCCACAACGGCACACCTGCTCCAAGGAGCGGAGGAGTGGTTGCCATAATCACTGCCGGTACTGCGGATATTGATGCTGCTGAAGAGGCAAGGATGGTGGCATCTGAAATGGGCTGTGATACCATTGCTATCTATGATGTGGGAGTTGCCGGGTTTCACAGGCTCATCGGTGAAATGCAGAGGCTCAGGGACAAAAAACCGGATTCTGTTGTAGTGGCTGCAGGAAGAGAAGGTACTTTGCCGACTGTAGTTTCCGGTCTTCTGGATGTTCCTGTGATCGGGTTGCCGGTATCTACCGGATACGGTGCCGGTGCGAAAGGTGAGGCTGCACTGCTTTCTATGTTACAGTCATGTTCGGTTCTTTCTGTTGTGAATATAGATGCCGGTTTTGTTGCAGGTGCCTTTGCAGCAAGGATAGCCAACAGGGTTGCAGAAGCAAGAGAATGATAGTTCCACAGAACAGATTGACCTGCTGTTTAAAATTTCAACATGCAATTTGGAAATGATAAAATGAAGTCTCTTATATTCGATCCTTTCTCAGGTGCAGCCGGAGATATGGTACTTGGAAGTCTTATCAGTCTTGGAGCAGACGCTCCAAAGATAATTGAGATCATAGAATCCGCAGTGGATGTGTCAGTATCCGTTGGCAGTGTCAGCAAAAAAGGTATCCATGCAGTTGATGTACACATAGATTCAGTACATGATGAGCATTCAAGACGTTACAGTGATCTTGTGGACATTATAATATCTGCCGGACTTCCGGCAATGGTGGAAAAAAGTGCTCTTGATGTTTTTGCGATAATGGCCAAAGCAGAATCAAAGGTTCATGGAGAGTCACCGGAAGAGCTGCATTTCCATGAAGTCGGACAGAACGATGCCCTTGCTGATGTCATAGGTTCCTGTGCAGCGATCCATGAGTTATCTGCGGATTCAATATTCTGCACTCCTGTCAATGTTGGAGGTGGCAGGGTCAGGGCGGCCCATGGATATATGGCAGTTCCTGCTCCGGCAACCCTTGAAATTCTGCGGGCAGGCAGGCTTCATTCCTATGGTTCAGGAGACCGGGAGTTGCTCACACCCACAGGAGCCGCTTTACTGTCTCATTTTGCAAGACCCATTGAAAGTCTTCCAAAAGGCAAGGTCCTTTCAGTAGGTTACGGAGCCGGTGATGCAGACACAGAAGATCCCAACGTGCTGCGGAGTATCTTAATAGAAATGGATGATGTACTGACAAAGGACAGTATCGAGGTTCTGGAAACCAATGTGGATGATGTCACCGGTGAGGTTCTAGGAAATCTTTTCGACAAACTGCTTGCTGCTGGAGCAAGGGACGTTGCCATCACTCCTACAATAATGAAAAAAGGCAGATCCGGCCATATTATTAAGGTAATAACAAAATCCCGGAACAGTGAACGTATCGCCAGGCAAATTATGAAAGAAACCGGTACTCTGGGAATCCGTGTGATACCCACGGTCCATCGTTTCGTAGCCGACCGAAGGCTGGATAAAGTCAAAATACGGCTTAAAGGTGAGGAATTCATGGTTGCCGTAAAAATTGCACAGGACAGAACCGGTGAGATATTACACATCTCTGCCGAGTACGAGGATTGCCGCAGGGTTGCCGATAAAGTTGGTCTGCCGCTCAAGGAAGTTATAAGGCGTGTAGAGGAAGAAGGTTGGGGCGAATTTACCTGAACATTCGGCAATCTTCGGTTTTAGCTTTTGTCTTAATTTCTCTGGGCCCGCACACTCTACCAAAAATCATCTAAACCATCGCATCAATTAGGGAGCAAATGATAGATGACGTTGTGAAATTATTCAGGGAACTGGACAGTAAGGATCTGCGCATACTTACTGGTATTGAGATCGGGATGAAGCATTTTGAGTGGGTTCCCATTGAGGAACTAATAAAATATACTCGCCTTCCTGTTTCTACACTTGAGTATAAACTGAGTTTACTGATAAAGAACAATATGGTTCTTGGTATCAAGAATCCCTATGAAGGCTATCAGATATACTTTGACGGATACGATGCTCTTGCTCTCAATGCTTTTGTTAAAAGAGGCATCATCAGTGCAATAGGAGACGAGATCGGTGTTGGTAAGGAATCCGTTGTTCATGAGGCTGTGAAAGAACCTGAGCTTGCCATCGGGGAAGCAAAAGGTGTCATTCTGAAGTTCCATCGTGAAGGCAGAACCAGTTTCAAAACTGTTAAAAGAACACGTTCTCATCTCAAGGACAGGGAACATTTCTCATGGATATACGCAGCAAGACTTGCAGCAAAGAGGGAAGCGGAAATTCTTAAAAAACTGTACCCTAAAGTATCTGTCCCGAAACTTCTTGATAATAATCGTCATGCTCTTGTCATGGATGTCGCAAAGGGCACACTTCTCTACAAGACCAGAGTACTTGAACCTCAGTGGTTCTTTGATGAGGTAATCCGTCAGATCGGTCTGATCTATAAAGAAGGTTATATCCACTCTGATCTCAGCGAATACAACATTTTCGTAAATGAGGATGGAGTGCAGTTCATAGACTGGCCCCAGTATATAGAAACAACTCATCCCCATGCGGACGAATTACTCAGAAGGGATGTCTCCAACGTCCTGAAACATTTCAAACGCAAGTATAAGGGCAACTGTAAGATCGAAAGAGATATTGAAGAGATCATATCCGATATAAAAAACAGTGTGCAGTCATAAATATATCTTAGTAGCGACATAAATTGAATTGTATGCAAAACGGGGTTATATACGGGATCGACATAGCAAAGGGTTCTTCCAGGGCACAGGAAGTTCCCAGGTATGCTGTTGCCGTTCTGAAAGACGGGGAAATAGAACATTATACAATGATACGGCTCCACAGGATATTGCGGATGCTGAACCGCGACCGTCCTGATTATATTGCCGTTGACAACATTTTCGAGCTTGCAGCAGACAAAAGGGATCTCATCCGTCTCCTTGAAAAACTACCTGAGAATACGAAACTTGTGCAGGTTACCGGAGGTATTCACCAGAAATCACTTATTCGTCTGGGTAAAGAACATGGTCTATCTTTCAATCAGTTCGACCCGGTTCAGGAAGCAGAAGTCTGTGCTATACTGGCAAGTCTGGGTGTAGGTGTTGAGGTCTCACTGTTCGAGGATATTACCCGTATAAAAGTAAGCCGTGCCCGTTCTCTTGGAAGGGGCGGCTGGAGCCAGAACCGTTATAGAAGAAAGGTCCACGGAGCTGTTAAGGAAAAAAGCAGGGAGATCGACAGTATTCTGCGCAAATTCTCCCGGGATACCGGATATACATATACCGAAAACATCAAAAAAGGATTCGGTGGGTATGTACGGGCCGAATATACCGTAAATGCAAGACGTAGCTTAATTCCGGTCAAATCATCTTCAAACGCCGATGTGCAGGTCAAGGTAAAAAGTGTGGAAAGAGACAAGATACAATATATTCCCATTAAGAAAACAGGACGAAAGTACACGATTGTCGGAATCGATCCGGGAACCACTGTAGGCATAGCTATTCTATCTTTTGACGGTGAACTTCTTTTGTCGGAAAGTATACGCGGAATTTCACATGATGAGGTTGTCAGGATGATAGCTGAATATGGTAAACCTGCAATAGTGGCTACTGATGTTTATCCCGTTCCCTCGGCAGTGGAAAAGATACGTCGGAGTTTCAATGCGGTTATCTGGAGTCCCGGTGGTGAGATCAGGGCAGAGGAGAAAATTGCACTTGCACGTAAATTCGGTTATTCCAATGATCATGAACGTGATTCTCTGACGGCTGCAATGGCTACTTATAAAGCATACAAGAATGTTTTCTCAAGGGTTGAAAAGCGAGCGCCTAAATATCTTGATCTTGACAGTATAAAGTTCTATGTTATCAATGGTGCTTCAATAGATGAAGCTATTGAAAAGGTTGCTTCAGAATCAAAGATCAATGTGAAGATGAAGCCTGAGCCGCAACATGAGCCTGTAAAGGAGGAAGATTCAGAGCAGGATGAGCAGATAAGGAAACTGCGTGAGGAAATCAACCTGAAAAATGCTCAGGTAAAACAGCTCAAGGATTATGTGGCCGAATTGAAATATGAATCAGGACAAAAGGACAGGAAAATAGAGTCACTGGAAATGCGGATCAACAAGGTCAGGAATTCAGTCTATAGACAGGTAAGAAGAGAAAAAGAGATGAATATAAGAGATAAGGAAATAGAAAGGCTGAATAAGGAACTTTCCAAAACCCGCAGATCCCTGCGCAAACAGCGCAAGCAGAACAAACGTTTGAAACAGATCCGTAAAAAGGAAGTGAAAGGTGAAGGTATTCCTGTAAAGGTTATCTCTTCATTTACAAGGGAAGCCATACAGCATACTAAAGAACTGTACGGTATCAAGGAAAATGACGTCATATTCCTGAATGATGCCAGTGGTGGCGGTCCTGTCACAGCTTCATTGCTTTCCGAGGCCAGGGTCAGGGCAGTATTGATCAAGGAAGATGAAGATATGCCTCATGCGGCACTGGAATCCTTCTATGATTATGAAGTCCCGGTCCTGAAGGATATACGGGTTCACCGTGTCGGTGATCTTGCTTCTGTCAATCCCGAAATACTTGAGAATGCCATTGATCAATGGGAGAAAAAAGCAGAAGAACGCCGCCGTGAAAAGGAACATGAACAGGTAAAATCAATTCTTGATGAATACAGAAGTGAACGCAGAAGGGGGCTTGTCTGAACTCTGCTGTGTGCTGGTATTTGATAGTAGTAGATAGTTGAAATTTGATGTGTATGATCAGGGGTCTGTATTTATGAAACGCTCTTCTCTATTGCTGGCAGGAGGTCTTGGTTCAAGGATGAATGGAAGGGAAAAAGCTTTGATCATGTGTCAGCAAAAAACTTTGCTTGAACGGTCACTTGCGGTTCTGGATAATGTATCCGATGAAGTTATTGTTTCCCTGAGAGATGAAGAGCAATGGAAGAAGTTTTCTCACCATACGGTTAACAGGAAAGTTGTGACCGATAGTATGAGAAATGCCGGGCCACTTGCAGGTATTTTTGCGGGTTTTAAAAGAGCTCATGGGGATTACGTTTTTACGGTTGCCTGTGACATGCCTTTTCTCAATGAAATGTTGATCAGCATGATGTTCGATATGGTGGACGAGCATGATGCCATTATACCTGTAAATGAGCATGGAACTAAGGAAACCTTACATTCTATATATCGCAGAGATACAATGCTTGATGCTGTTGTATGTTCAATAAAGGAAGGCAAAAGGAGCATACTTGCACCTGTTTCATTATTAGAAGATGTACTGTATATTGATGCCGAAGTGATAAAAAAAGTAGACAAAGAGCTTAAAAGCCTTGTTAACATTAATACACCATCGGATATGATCGAACTGGAAAATCGGATATATGATCGTTTATGATTATTCTGCCGGTCGGGAAGTGTCAGAATGATAGACAATGGTGTTGTTATAGAAAAAGCTATCAGAAGAATTGCGGATGATTATGATCTTGATATTGTGACAGTAGAAAATGCCATAAAGAACTCGGACACACCTCTTGACCTTGATGAAATGGTCAGTGAAGGAATATTCTGTTTCCGCGGACCGAATGATAATGTCAAGTATGATAATGCATCCATTTGCCTTTCAAGTAAGATACTTTCCAATCCGGGAGTAGCAAAGTCTATTATTTCTGTTATATGTGACAGGATACGGAAATGGGACCATGAGGATATAAATGTCCTCCTGTCTCTGTTGAAGAAGGTCATAACTATAATGGAGCTAAATCCTGACGCATATCCGGGTCTCAGATCATGCAGTATCGACCCCGAAGAATTGCCATCTGAAAAAATACCAGAGGATATAGAGGACAGATGCTGGGCAATGGATAAAAAAGGCATGTGTCTGGTAGGTATTGATGCCAATAGAATTGTCCATATCGATGATATCAGAAGAGAATTACCTGAAAAAGGTAATTAACAGGATAATTGCAGGATAATTGAAACTTATTTTGCTGATCGCTATTTCTGGTGATTTTTCATTTTTTACACTTAATTAGGTATATTATGAACATATGATTATTTTCTGGATTATTTCGATAACTTAATTAATATGTTATATGCATTAAGGAAAAGTATAACTTGGAATGTATTGGCAAAAACATAATATTATGTTAAGTCCCTATTAATTCTGGAGTTGGTTGGCTGGATGGATTCTGACAAACCGGAGGATTGGTTCAAATTAGCTTTTGATGCCGAAGATCCGGAAGAGAAAATAGAATATTTTACTTTGATACTGGAACATGAGGATCTTGACCCGGAACTATGGAGTGACGAAGCAATAGCACTTGTATGGAATAATAAGGGAATTGCGCTTTCTTTTCTTGGACAGGACGATGAAGCCCTTGAATGTTTCAAAAGATCCGTCCGTCTGAATAAAAATGATGTAGATGTCTGGTGTAACATGGGTGCTGTTCTTTTCAAGACCGGCAATAATAGAGCAGCTATCAAATGTTATAATCATGTGCTTAAGCTCGATCCTACTAATGAAAACGCCTGGATCAACAAAGGTGACATTCTTGGAATGATGGGAGCTCACAACGAAGCAATTGAATGTTATAGCAAGGTTCACAAGGAGATCGAGCTGGATAACAAGTTTGCAGTTGTATGGAACAAAAAGGGTCTGGCATATTTCGGTCTTGGGAAATATGAGGCTGCAGCAGAATGTTTCTCCAGGGTGCTTAAGATCGATCCCGAACATATAGATGCTATAGAGAACCTTAAAGTTACAATGTCCAGGGTAAAGCGAATGAACGATGATATGAAATATTCAGGTACTTCATGTATTTAAAAAACTTATTCTTATAAGATACATGTCCAATGTTTTCGGTACCTAAAACCTTTTAAATAATCAGACTGTAAAGCGCTGTCCGAGTTCGGGAGCATGTGCTTCAACACCTACTTCTTCTTTGATCCAGTCTGCAAACCCTTCACAGTTATCTCCATGCATGGTGAATACACGTTCGGTTCCACGGTTGCAGAAGTCCTTTACCATTTCTTTGAGTTCCCTGTCACCTGAGTGGGCTGAGAAATCATATTGCTCGATCTTCGGTTTCAGATGCTGTATGATCCCGTCGTTCTCTATATTGCCGGTGTCCATTGCCATTCTGCCATTTGTGCCTTCAACCTGGTATCCGGTGAGTATTATCTTTGATTTGGGATCCTTGTATAACTTTTTTATATAATATAGTACAGGTCCGCCATTGAGCATCCCTGCGGTTGTCACAACAACAGATGATTCCAGGGGTATGTTTGCTCTTTTTCGCCCGCTGACCATTATAGCATTATTGAACGCCCTTTTGAGGTGTGTGGGATTGCGTATATATTCGGGGTGTCTGGACATTATCCTGTATGCCTGTATTCCCATTCCATCGACATAGGCTCTGATACCATGTGCATCCAGAAGCATGAGTATCTCCTGGGTCCTTCCAATAGCAAAGGCTGGTATGATGACATTTCCTCCGATGTTCAGTGTATCCATTAAGGAATCTATGAACTTTTTTTCCACTTCTTTACGGGGTGGATGCTCATCTCCGAAATAAGTACTCTCTGTGATAAGTACGTCAGAGTCCGGAAGATCAGTTGCACCGGATACAAGTCTTGTGTCCAGGGTATTGATATCACCTGTGTAGAAAATGCTCTTGTTTTCTTTATTCCTGAGGTGTATCGATGATGCACCGGGTATGTGTCCTGCATCAAGGAACTCAGCTTCAAATCCATGTGTGTGGAACTTAATTCCCGTATCTATTTGTTTTGTTCTATGGGCAAATTTGGTCAGCTCGATGGAATCGTATGCCGGGAGCTCTCCCTCTCTTTCGGCGATCCTGAGAGTATCCTTTGCCAGCATGTGTGAAAGATCAAAGGTAGGTGGTGTCATATATACATCAGGATTCAGATCCATGAGGTTTGGCACTGCACCGGAGTGATCTATATGTGCATGGGATACAAGTACTGCTTCAGGTCTGGATCCGTTTACAGGATATTTAACATTCTCTCCTGGTGATACTCCGTAATCCACCATCAATTTCTCATCCACAAGAACCGCAGACCTTCCGACCTCCCTGCATGCACCCTTGAACTCCAGCTCCATGTATATATTTCTCCTTCAGACAATCTCGGATTGCCAGTTCTTTATTTTCTTTACAGATATACTTGTAGTTTTTGCAAGTTCAAAGGCATCAGCTTCGCATAAATCCTCGACAGTACAAATTCCGGCATCAGCAAGCTTTTCCTCGGTAACTTTACCAATTCCTGATATATCACCAAGACTTTCAGGACGCTCTTTGTTTTCATCCTGTTTTTCTTTTTCCTCTTCCCGGGTCTTTTGCCATTCTATGAAATTACAATGAGCGCATCCAAGGTTCCAGGGTCTTTTCCCGGAAGTTATAATGCGTATGTGGTACAAGCCGTGCTCTTCACAGGATTTATCGGTAACCACTATCTTTCCTGACTTGGGAAGTGGCAATGAGAAATTACAGTCCGGATATCCTTCACAACCTATAAAACGTCCTCCTCTTTTTGATCTCATAACCATAAGGTTGGATCCGCATTGTGAGCATTTACCTATTATCTTGTCCTCTCGCAGACCGGCACGTAGTGATTCGCTGATGTCCTCTCTGTTCTTTTCAAGATCGTTGAAGATAATCTCCAGCATTTCTCTTGATTCGTTTAAAACCTCTTCTTCAGGTATCTCTCCTTCTGCTATCCGATCCATATCAGCCTCAAGTTTGCTGGTCATATCAGGTTTGGATATCGTTGGAGCGAACTTTTCCAGAGTATCGACAACAGCAACAGCGGTTTTTGTAGGTTGCAGGGGATTTCCATGCACATAGGCCCTGGAATAAAGCTTACTTATGATATCATGCCTGGTGGCTTTCGTTCCAAGTCCCATTTCTTCCATGATCTTGATCAGACGTCCCTGTCCGTATCTTCCCGGGGGCTTTGTCTCTTTTGCCACCATTTCGATCTCATTGACAATGTGTTTGTCACCTTCTTCCATTTTAGGCAGCAATCTGTCTTCAGGGGCATTATAATGGTAATACCATCTCCAGCCGGGTACAACAAGTCTTGCTCCATTGGCTTTGAAATCCTCTCCTTTGATATCGAATTTTGCCCTGATGGTCTCCCATTTTGCAGGATCGGCAAATGTTGCGAAGAATCTCCTGACCACAAGTTCGTATAGTTTCCATTCCTGCTCGTTCATATCTGATTTTTTAGCAAGTGAAGCAGGATAGATAGGTGGATGATCGGTTGTCTCTTTTTTACCTTTTGTCGGTACTAGCTTTTTCTTTTCAAGCAGTTTCAGAGCATATTGCTTGAAAGCACCTTTTTTGAATATCTCTATCTGGGCCCGGAGGTCCAGGCTGTCAGGATAGACTGTGTTATCGGTTCTGGGGTATGAGATATAACCATTTGTATAAAGCGACTCGGCAATTCTCATTGCGTTAGCTGCCGTAAATCCAATAGAACTTGCGGCACTGATGAATTCGGTAGTATTAAATGGAGTTGGTGGTTTGTCTGTTTTTTCGGAGGTTGCAAGTTCCGTGACAACTGCTTCATCACCCTTTGAGATTCTCGCCATGACGGCATCGACCTCTGCTTTGTCCCAGAAGCGTCTTTTTCGGTGTTCTACATTGAACTTCTCACCGTTCTTATCTTTTAAGACTGCCGAAATTTCCCAATAAGGTTTAGGTATGAAGGCCTCTCTCTCCTTTTCACGTTCTACTATCAGTGAAAGGGTGGGTGACTGTACCCTGCCCACCGAAAGGAACATCTTTCCGAGACGACCTGCAGCAAGGGAGATGTATCGGGTCAGTGAAGCACCCCATACAAGGTCGATGACCTGGCGGGAATGTCCTGCATCCGCCAGATCGAAATCAACGTTTAATGGGTTTGAAAATGCTTTGTCAATAGCCTTCGGTGTGATGGCACTGTAATGTACACGCTGGAACTGAATATCAGGATTTACATCTTTGATTATATCTAGGGCTTCAACTCCTATGAGTTCTCCTTCCCTGTCATAGTCAGTTGCTATGGTTACTCTGGTGGCTTTTTTCCCAAGTTTTTTGAGTGCAGCTACGATCTTGACCTGAGTTGAGGCGGTGATTATGTCTGCTCCTACAAGTTCTTTTGCTTCGACCTTTTGCCAGTTATTGTAAGCCTTTGGAAAATCAAGTTTAACGATGTGCCCGCTGAGACCAATGAACACTTTTTTCTCTTCATCTTCTTCATATTCATATGTGTCCACCCCGCTCACTCTAACCTGTTTGGGTTTGCCAGGGGCAAGGATCTTGGCTATCCTTTTTGCTGCGATATGTTTTTCTGCTATGATGAGATGCATGTTATCTCCATGGATTTTGAAATACAATAGATGATAAAATGATTTAATATCTGGGACTTTCGATAGAAAATCTTTATTTTTACAGGGTTATTTAATGAACTAATCTAACAAACATTCTTCTAAATATATCTATCGCAAAACCATGGAAGTCAAAAGAAAAAGCAAAAAGATGAAAAATACACATCAATAGACTAACTTAATGTATATTGACAACTGTGTAAAAAAGATCAGTAGAATACAATACTGGTTAATACTAATTATTTGATCAACTGTTGTTAATAAGAGCGCTATATTAAAAAAACTATAAAATATCAGAACATGTCACAAAAAGAATATTCCTGTTCCTTGTCAGGAACAGGATGTGTCGATTCTGTTTGATTGCAGAATGTCAGTCTCTTCTCTGCATCAGTTCAATATCTTCCAAAACTGCCTGCAGGTCATCTTCATGTTCGATCTCGTCTGTAAGTATCTCTAACACTATCTCGTATGTAACAGGATCTTTGTCCTTTACTTTTTCAAGGATAGTATTGTAGACCTGAATGGCACACTGCTCCCCTTCGATGTTCTGCTCAAGGATCTTCTTTACAAAAGGATCCTCCGGGGATGCATATCCGCAGTTTGTGATCTCTTCCCACTCATGTGGGGACAGAACTGGTGTTCCCCCGAGCTGAACTATCCTGTTAGCAAGCATGTCTGCGTGACGCAGTTCATCATTTGCATGCTCTATGAGTTCTGCAGCAGCGGCTTCTCTCATAGGTCCTTTGATAACCTTTGCTCCAACCCAGTACTGGTAGTATGCAAGCCACTCATCTGCTAATGCCTTGTTCATCATCTCTATTAGTTCATTAACGTCTAATCCTAGTATTTCCACGCCTTTTGTTCCCATAAAATATGTCACCTCTTAATAATAACCTTGGTTTGTATTTAAGACTGTTTCCTGAAGCACATGAACCAGTCAAGACAATATTTACCTTCTTCCTCTGTCTCAACTCTTTCCTTTGCAGTTCCACATGATCCCGGTGGTGGGATTATGACATCATCTCCGGGTTGCCAGTTGGCAGGTGTTGCAACGTTCTCTGCATCAGACTTCTGCATTGCAAGTATGATCCTCTTGATCTCATCCATGTTCCTGCCGTTGGACAGTGGATAGTAGAGTATTGCCCTTATCTTTGCCTTCGGATCCATGATAAAAACTGCCCTGACAGCCTGGGTTGTGGAGGCGTTTGGCTGAAGCATTCCGAATTTCTTTGCAACTTCCATTTTAAGGTCTTCAATGATAGGGAATGTAACTTCAACATCCTTCATACCCTTGTATTCGATCTTTTCTTTGATTGTGCGCAACCATGCAATGTGCGCATAGATACTGTCAATGGACAGACCGATAAGTTCTGTGTTCAGTTCCCTGAACTCTTCCTGCATAGTTGCGAATGTCATAAATTCAGTTGTACATACAGGTGTAAAGTCTGCAGGGTGACTGAAAAGAATTACCCACTTCCCCTTGTAATCTTTAGGGAAATTGATTTCTCCGTTTGTTGTCACTGCTTTAAAACTTGGTGCGTCATCGCCGATAAGTGGCATTGTTACCATTTCTTCTTCCATATTACTCCATCTCCATACATTTCTTACAAATTCCGTAAAAGTTAGTGTCTGCTGATTCTATTTTGAAGTCATCTATCTCTTCTGCTATTTTCATAGCATATTCGCTAAGCTCTTCTGATTCGTAGTCTGCTATTTCTCCGCACTCAAGGCATATTGTGTGGTGGTGAGGTACCAGATTGGATTCAAACCTCGAAACACCCTTGACATTCACCTCCTTTATCAGGCCCTTTTCAGCCAAAAATTTGAGATTATTATAAACTGTCGCTTTACTTATGCGGGTCAGCTTTTGCCTTACTCCCTCATAGACATCATCTACCGTAGGATGACCATCAAATTCCCTGAGGAACTCCAGGATCGCAATCCTCTGGTTTGTGTACTTGATGTCTGCTTTTTTCATATTTGTCCCACTTGTAGTTCTATTGTATCTAACATTTCTTATGTAAGAAACAATCCTAAATTGTAATTGTTATTATTTAAGCTTTATTCTTATTTAATATTTTGATCTATTTAGAACTATATATTATTTTTAGGTTAGTGGATGCTTATCAAAAAAGAGTGGTAAGCAAGTTACTTATGAGATTAGCTATCAAATAACATACAAATTCCGGAGATTCAAAATGAGTACGATCAGGATCATATCATGGAATGTAAATGGCATCAGAGCGGTTCACAAAAAGGGTTTTCTTGACTGGTTCAATGAAGAAAAGCCTGACATACTCTGCATTCAGGAAACAAAGGCACGCAGGGAGCAGCTTCCAAAAGCACTTCTGGAAACAGATGGCTATTACAATTACTTTGCCTCAGCTGAAAAAAAAGGTTACAGCGGAGTTGCACTTTACACCAATAGAGAACCTGATGACATCAAATGCGGCTTCGGGATAGAGAAATTCGATAATGAAGGGCGCACGCAAATTGCAGATTTCGGGGATTTTGTGTTGTTCAATATATATTTCCCCAATGGCAAAGCATCTGCTGAAAGACTTGACTATAAGATGGAGTTCTATGATGCTTTTCTTGAATATGCGAACACTCTCAAATCCAGAGGTAAGAAGATCATTGTCTGTGGAGACGTTAATACCGCGCATAAAGAAATAGATCTTGCCCGGCCCAAAGAGAATGAAAAGATATCCGGTTTTCTTCCGGAAGAACGTGCCTGGATAGATAAATTGCTTGATAGCGGATATGTAGATACTTTTAGAATGTTCAATACAGAACCTGATAATTATACCTGGTGGAGTCTGAGGACCAGGGCAAGGGAAAGGAACGTTGGCTGGAGACTCGATTATTTCTTTGTAAGTGAAAATGCTAAAGATAACATAAAAGATTCATTTATACTATCAGATGTAATGGGTTCTGATCATTGTCCCATAGGTATTGATCTTGAAATATAGATTTCTGTCATAGTAACATAATTTAGGAATGGATGCTGTCGATTGCCAGTCTGACGGCATCTTCTGCATCTTTTGCCTTAATTGTCCCATCTATTTCCCATTTTGATTCCAGTGTAACAACTGTCTTCCCCATTTTTAGTGAATGTGCTATTTCCGAAAGAGTACCGTACTCTCCGCCGATGGCTATCAGAGCATCTGCAGAACGTGCGATTATCACATTTCTGGCATGACCCATTTCGGTTACTATCGCTATATCTATACAGGCATTCGCATCTTTGCGGCTGTCACCCGGCAGGATTCCGATTGTAATACCTCCTTTTTTCTTTGCACCGCATGCGGACGCTTCCATAACACCTCCAAGACCTCCGCAGATGAGGACTGCATGATTTTTTGCGATCGCTGACCCAACCTTTTTAGCTTTGCTTCTCAGGTTATCATCGCATGAACCGGCACCAATAACTCCTATCTGTATCATATTTTACCTTCCCTTAATTCTGCTTTCTTTGAAACATCTACCTGTTGTTGCTCATTGTATGTACTCACTTTGTATTCTCAGGATATCTTTACTGTCCTTTGCCCGGGAATACTCTTCCAGAGGTTCATGGTTCAGCTCCAGAAACGTATGCCCCCAGCTGAACTTGGACATTATCTTTTCAGCCTGTTGTTTATTCCCGAGTATGTAAAGGGCTGCTGCGAAAGCTTCAACGGAAGTGAGCTTGAAAGGCCTTCCGAAGTTCACAGGATTACCCGCTACCAGATATGGCAGTGCACGGTGCTCTAGTCTCATTCTTACAAGCTGGGGAAATACTCTCTCGACTTCTTCCCATGAACAGTCGAGAACCGTTATCCCTTTTTTTGTATCATCTGCCGGCGACAGGGCTTTTTCTGCCATGGGGTCCAGTAATATGGATCTTGATGGTATTTTATTGACCTTTTCAAAAAGGTTCACCAGCCCGAATCGTGCCATTTTTTTACCTGTGCACTTTTTTGGGTCACATTGTTTTGCATGATAAAGGAAAAGTTTGATGTCTTTTTTTTCATCAGGTTTCATGGAACAAGATGAGTTCTGATTCTATATGAATGATAATGCCATAGTTCAATTTAGTTTTCATTAAATAATATAGATATTTATTTATATTTATAAGTTATATTTAGTACTGGATATATGGTACATAATATAAATTCTAAAGAGATTCTATCTAAGGGTACAATTCAATTATAATCATCAACCGAGGCATTTTATGACAGCGACAATTATTACTATTGTTTCAGGAAAGGGTGGCACTGGTGTAACTACAACTGCTATAAATATTAGTGCTGCTATTGCAGGGTTTGCAAAAAAAACTCTGATTATTGATGGTGATGTAGGAATGCCCACCATCGGGCTGATGCTCGGACTTGAAACTTCCGGAGCAAATCTTCATGACGTCCTTGCAGGCACTGCAGAACTAAAAGAGGCCATATATGACGCTCCTAACAATCTTCATGTTCTTCCGGGAAGTATTTCTCTGCAGAGCTTTGTAAATGCAAATTCCGATATACTTGGCGATATTGTAGAAAGTGTAAAAGAAAAATATGATTTTATTGTGATCGACTCTCCAACAGGTATCAACAGGAATTCACTTTTGGCAATATCACTTGCAGATGAACTGATACAGGTAGTAAATCCGGATATTGTATCACTTGCCGGGGCAATGAAGATCAAAAATATTTCTGACAATATGGAAAAACAATTCCTTGGGGTCATGCTTAATCGGACAGGTGTAACTCAGAATGAATTGAGCCCCGAAAAAATAGAGAGTACACTTGGCCTCAGGGTTTTGGAAATAATACCTGAGGACAGTAATGCAAAGAATTCTCTGGTTTTCAAAGCACCAGTGGTGATCAAATATCCGGGATCTCAGATGGCAGTAAGCTTCAACCGTCAGGCAGCCGAGATAGCAGGCATAAAGGTTCCGATCGATGAGCAACCCGGTGACATAAAGGAAAAGAAAAAGAAAAGCAGGAAATTCTCTTTGTCAAAGAACAGAAAGTAAGTTCCTTTTGTTTCTTATGATTAACTAAAAGAAAGAGTCTGATGATGATTTTAATGACCACTATGAATGGGGTTGGTAATATTGAATAATGATCCAGATGACCGAACTGAAAAAAATGATGATATAAGTGGTCTTCCTATCGATGTAATGGATGATGATGGTCCCGTCTCATACCGGTCTACAGAATCCCGATTATATCCGGAAGAACCAATAGAAGAAATATTCGATGAACTTTCAACAGAAAATACGGAATCATTCTCTTCCTTGAGACCTGATGTTGAAGGGTTCCGGAATGACGATACTTCCAGTGAAGATGAATTCCCGGAGAATGATCTACCTGTAGATGAGGACAGTGTCATCGATGAGCTTGCGGACCTCATTCTGCCTGATTCTGAACCTGTAAGCATCGAGAGCCTGAAAAGCAGGACAGGTGATATTTCCATTAGTTCATACAGTGATACAGTTACGGATGAAAGGGAGTCCTTCTGGCAAAATACTATTTCCGAGCTTTTCAATTTGGAACCCATTGAAGATGATTTTTTGGAGGAAGAGGAAAGCAAACCATCGTTACTTGATCGCGCTGCCAAACTCTTTTCCAGGAATAGTTCTATTCTTGAACCTTATAACGTTGTGGAACACGGACCAGTGGTTGATCTTACTATGCCCGCAGATAGTCCTTACAGGGAAGTAGAGCTATACGAGGTAAATCCTTTGTATGCCTACGTAAGGATCGCCTATGATCCGGAATCCCATGAGTTCCAGTATCAGGCTATAGAACCTGTTCTCACCGATAAGGAACAGGAACTCCTGGAGGCCATTAAGCTAAAATTCATCGAGACTCTTGATGTTAATCTGAAAGAGATATCCCGTAAGAATGCGGAGCAATATCTTAAGGACAATGTCATCAAATATCTTCAGGAATTCAAGATAGATATCTCTCCCAGAAAGCGTGAGAGGATAATGTATCATATAGTTCGTGACTATGTGGGTTACGGAGAGATCGATGTTCTGATGAGAGATCAGTATCTTGAAGATATTTCCTGTGACGGTCCGAACACGCCGGTCTATATCTATCACAAGGAATACAACTCAATACCCACAGATATAGAATTCACATCGGATGAAGAACTGGATTCTTTTGCTATCAGGATAGCCCAGATATGCGGCAGACACATATCCATTGCAAAACCCCTGCTTGATGCAACCATGCCTGACGGTTCACGTATCCAGATGACCCTGGGACGTGAGATCACAACCAGAGGCAGTACTTTTACTATCAGGAGATTCAGGGACAATCCTATAACTCCGGCCAATCTTATCGAGTTCCATACATTCTCTACAGCAATGATGGCCTACATGTGGCTTGCTGTGGATTCCAGCAAAAGTCTCATCTTTGCGGGTGGTACTGCTTCAGGTAAAACAACAGCTATGAATGCCGTATCACTTTTCATTCAGCCGGAAATGAAGATCGTTTCCATAGAGGATACAAGGGAGTTGAACCTCACACATCCTAACTGGATTCCCGGAGTTACGAGACAGGCATTTGCCGGAGAGGATAAAGGTTCAATTGAAATGTATGAACTTCTGAGAGCATCTCTGCGACAAAGGCCGGAATATATACTTGTAGGTGAGGTCCGAGGAGCCGAAGCATATGTGCTTTTCCAGGCTATGTCCACAGGACACACTACATTTTCAACCATGCATGCTGATTCTGTCCAGTCTGTTGTGCACAGGCTTGAAAATCCTCCTATAAATGTACCAAGGATAATGATACAGGCACTGGACCTTGTAGCTATCCAGGTACAGGTCAAGGTTGGCGAGGAGCGTGTCAGGCGTTGTAAGACATTAACAGAGATCGTAGGTGTGGATCCAAGAACCGGTGAATTGCTTACGAATGATGTTTTCGTATGGGATGCTGCAAAGGATATGTTCCAGTATTCAGGAAGGTCCTACATAATTGAAAGTGTCATGGAAAGCCGTGGATGGACAGAAGAGAAGGTTCGAGATGAACTAAAAAGGCGACAGGATATCCTTGAATGGGCCCGGGATAAAAATATCACACACTTCAGGGACTTTGCAAAGATAGTTGTAGGTTACAACCGCGAGCCAGAGATGATTATGAAACTCGTAAGGCAGGAATTATATGGCTAATCCGTATTTTGTCTTAGCGTACAATCTTTTTGGTAAACACTACGAGAAAAAGAGGATCGAATACTTCGGTCTGCGCCATGATCTCCTGAAGAACAGGATCGATATGGCCTTTGATGTTTATATGTCAGGTGCATTGCTAAGTTCGATCTTAAGTGCACTGGTGGCTCTTATTGTTATTTCTTTCCTTTTGTTAGTATTCGGTGTACCTGAAGTCTCTCCTACAAGAATAATGTTTCCTGCATGGGTTGCACCATATCTGCAGTATAAGTCCCTGTTTCTGGGCATCTTTTTCGGAATAGTTGTTACAGTTCTTGCTTTTGGGCTCGTTTACAAACTTTTCCTGCTTTATCCAGTTATCATGGCAGGTGACAGGAAAAGAAGAATTGACAGTATGCTTCCCTATGCTGTGAACTACATGTCTGCAATGTCAGGTGCAGGAGTTCTTCCTGTGGATCTTTTCAGATCACTTGCAAATAATGATATATATGGTGAGATGTCAGTGGAATGTCGTTATCTTGTACGTGATATAGAGTTACTCGGGCATGACCTTGTAACTGCCATGAAAAACCTTTCAGTAACAACTCCTTCTCCTGCATTGCAGGATTTCCTTCAGGGAGCAATTACAGTTGTTACTTCGGGAGGTCATCTTGAACCTTATTTTCAGGTTAAGACAGAACAGTATATAATGGAAAATCGTCAGAACCAGAAAGAATTCCTGGAGACGCTGGGTCTTCTGGGAGAGACCTATGTTACTGCTTTTGTAGCAGGTCCTCTTTTCCTTGTGGTGGTAATATCCATCATGTCCATTATGGGAAATGCGCAACTCATATTCCTTTATGTTATCATCTATGCTTTGATACCCATTGGCAGCATAATATATGTAGTACTTATCAGCACACTTACTCCGGAGGCCTGAAATGAAGATCATGGATATTTTTAAACAACCACAATCCACTGAGTCTCTGACAGAGGAGGAGCTTTCAGAGCTTGAAGATACTCTTATTGACAGTAAAATGGAAGAAGCTGCAAAGAATGTGCTTGTGAAGGAATTCTTCAAGGATCCCTTTAAAACACTTTATCTGTATCCTGAATATACTTTCCTGCTCAGTGTGCCTTTCGCTTTGATATTTTTCGCTATAGGTATGACAGCTACATGGGGCACTCCATTGATAGATGATGTGATCATTTTTACTGTTCTCATATCTATTACTCCTCCTGCAATCACTTTTCATAAAAAGTTCAAAAGAACCGACACCATCGAAGAATACCTTCCAACATTTTTGAGAGATATATCTGAAATGAGCAGGGCGGGACTTACCCTTCCAAGAGCTGTTAATACGGTTGCAAAAGGCGAATATGGTGCCCTGACCAAAGAAGTCCAGAGTATGGATAATTCAATGTCCTGGGGTGTTTCTTTTGAAGAATCACTGAACAATTTCGCAAAAAGAATATCAACTCCTATCATTGTTCGTTCCGTTTCCCTCATAACGCAGGCAAGCACTGCAGGAGGTCGTGTAGCATCTGTTCTTGAAGCTGCAGCCCGTGATGCAAGGGAAGTAAAACTGCTGGAAAGAGAAAGACGTGGTAACATGATGGTTTATGTGGTCATCAGTTACATGTCGTTCTTTGTTTTCCTTTTTGTAATTGGTATGCTTACATCAACATTTGTTCCTACCATGGCAGAGGCAGGCAAAGCTGCTCAGGCAGCAGGAGCAGGAAGTCAGTTCATAGGAGCCTTTGATCCGGCAAAATATACCCGTTTGATGATGCACACTGGTGTTATCCAGGGTTTTATGAGTGGACTTGTGGCAGGACAGATGGGTGAAGGTTCTGTGTTCCAGGGACTTAAGCACTCTATTATACTGACACTGATCGCCTGGGCGGTATTTACGTTCGTTATCTGAGAAAAAGATCGTTCAATAAAGTAAAAATATAACTTATTCAATTTTTGAATAAGTTTCCATTGCTTTATTTCTGACGTCTGTGAAAAGATCACTTCCATGGGAATCTATTCCTACAACAAGTGGTCCGAAATTCTCAACTTCAAGTTCCCAGACTGCTTCAGGCATGCCAAGGTCAATCCAGTGTACGGCATTTACTTTTTCAATGCTTATTGCCGCAAGTGCTGCACAGCCGCCTGTAAATGCCAGATAAACAGCTTTCTCGTTCATTGAATCCGCAACGTTATCCATTCCTCCTTTACCTACAAAGGCACGTACTGCATGTATCTTCAGGAGTTCAGGTGTCATTTTGGACATGCGGGTGCTTGTGGTGGGTCCGGCGGCAATTACATCCCATCCGTTCTCTTTTTCTTTCATGAGAGGTCCGCAATGGTATATCACAGAACCCTCAAGTTCAAATGGCAGCTCTTTATTTTCTTTTGCCATTTCAAGAATTCTTGCATGTGCTTCGTCTCTTGCAGTGAAGATTCTGCCACTTAAATAAACAATATCTCCGGCTTTTAAGTTTATTACATCTTCTTTTTTCAGTGGTGTGTTAAGTCTGTATTCCATTATGCATCACCGCCCAGGACCACTGAAGCATGACGATTTGCCCAGCACTGGATGTTCACAGCAACCGGGAGGGAGGCTGTATGACAGTGAGCTTTTTTAATGTGTACTGCAAGTGCGGTTGTGTTACCTCCGAGTCCCATTGGACCTATTCCCAGATCATTTATTTCTTTTAACAGGTTTTTTTCTTCATCATCCATATCATCTGTTTTTTTGAGCAGAGCGGATTTTGCAAGTCTTGCAGCTTTGTCAAAGGAACCGCCAATACCCACGCCTACAATTACAGGAGGACAGGGTTTTCCTCCGGCATTCAGCACGGTCTCAAGTACAAAATTACGTATACTGTCCTTTTCTGTGGGATTGAACATCTTAATAGCACTCATGTTCTCTGAACCCGCCCCCTTCGGGGCGACAGTTATCTTTAAACTATTACCTTCGACAAATTCGTACTTAATATCGGGAATACCGTTGCCTGTATTATTTCCGCTGTTATTGCGGTTTATAGGATCCACGGCATTGGGACGCAGTGGTATTGATTGTGTTGCTTTTTTGACGCCTTCAATAATAGCATCCTCCAGTCTGAAATCCAGTTCCAAATCGCGTCCGATCTCAACGAAGAAAATAAGAATGCCTGTATCCTGACACATGGGAACTTTTTTACCGGATGCGACCTCTATGTTCTTCAGGATCGCTGCAAGTTGTTCCCCGGCCACAGGTGAGCTTTCTTCAGATGCCGCTTTTTTCAGTGCCTTTGTAACATCATCTGGCAGTACGGTCTCAGCCTCTCTTAAAATATCAATAACAGCCGACATAACAGTATCATGATCAATTGAATTTGGCAAAAAAGATCACCTTTAGTGTGGTGCGGGAGAAGGGATTCGAACCCCCGAACGCCTGCGCGAGCAGATCTTGAGTCTGCCACCGTTGGCCGCTTGGTTACTCCCGCATTCGAGATTCAACGATACCTCTATTGCCGTATTTATTATAAATTTAACTGTTGTCTGCAGGTAAGCTGTTCATTCTGATTTTCACATTATATTATTAGTAACATATTTACTGAGTAATTTAGCATCGAAGGTCTTAAATAGATAGTGAATTATACTTTTTACAGATAGTGGTAATCAGCAAATTAGTTTAGTGTGGCTGATTTTATATCAAAGATTTATTGTGGTACAATATATTATAGGATGCTGGGGGCATTACTATCAGGCGTAGTAGGTTGGATATTACAATTGCTATCTTAAAGATAGCCATGCAAGGCGCAAAGAAGACACAGATTGTTTATGGGGCAAATCTCAATTCAACAATTGCAAATAAATATCTTGAAAGATTGGAAGATAAACAATTGATCGAACAGAAAGGTAACATGTTTGTCACTACTGACAAAGGTAAGGTGTATAAAGAAATGGCCAGTGAACTGGATATTCGCTGACCGGCTTACTTAACATTGTTTCTAAAAGTAATCTTTGTATATGACTGTTTTTTATGCAAGTCCCAGGAATTGTGACAATTTCAATATTACGTTTGCCATAGTAAATGTAACATTGTTCACAATACCAACGGGCTTAATTATTATTTTGCCATTTTCTTTTGCATCGATGAACGTTCCCAGCGGATCCTCTGAACTAAGTATGTTCTGAATTGTTTCTTCATCGGTTCCAACTATCATCGTTTCATCGATCTGGGTGTTCTCGTCGATTTCCTCAAAGGTAGTAATAAAAGCATCCTCTGTGACCGCTTTTATATATACTTCCTCTCCTTCATTTGTCATTATTACCAGTTTTATGACCTCATTTCCCAGAAGGGTTTTAAGGAACGAAGGTACCTGTTCTGTATATTCATTGTATTCATTTACCTTTATGTCAAGATCATTGACAATATCGGCACTTGCAGCCGGAACAAGGGTTGCTAGTAGTATTATTAGAATCATTAATTGGTTTTTCATCCATATCCTCCCGAATATTGAGTATATTTTTATATTATTTTATTTATTGCTTTTATACATAAATAATAACCTGTTTACTCTCAGGAAAACAAATTTGAAGAACAAATACATATTCCGATTTTATTGAGGACGATTCTTAATGGGCGAGATAGTAGTTAGCGATTCCATGAGGGAATACTTCAGGACACTTGAGTCCAAACTGCATAAAGAGATTGAAATTGCAAACGGTGCGCGTTCAAAGGGCAGAGATCCAAAACCACATATAGAGATTCCTCTGGCCAAGGACCTTGCTGACAGGGTAGAGAATCTGATCGGTGTTAAAGGTGTTGCGGAACAGATACGCATATTCGATGAGACCATGTCCCGTGAAGAAGGTGCCCTGGCAATAGGTAAAGCAGTTGCAGAAGGTGTTGTGGGCGAGTTCGAGTCCAGGGAGGAAGCCATCGAGGCTGCTATCCGTGTCTCCGTGGCAATGCTCACAGAGGGTGTTGTTGCCGCGCCGATTGAAGGTATTGATCGGGTTGCCATCGACAAGAACGATGATGGCACTGAATTCATAAGGATATATTACTCCGGCCCCATACGCAGTGCCGGGGGTACTGCCCAGGCACTTTCGGTACTTGTGGGAGATTATGTGCGCCGTGCGGTAGGTATTGATAAGTTCAAGCCCCGTAAGGAAGAAGTTGAAAGGTATGTTGAGGAGATCCTGCTCTACAGGCGTGTTGCAACCCTTCAGTACACTCCCTCGGAAGATGAAATAAGATTGATAGTTGACAATTGTCCTATATGTGTGGATGGAGAGCCCACAGAGGCCGAGGAAGTTGAAGGTTACAGGAATCTTGACAGGATAGAGACAAACAGGGCACGTGGCGGTATGGCTCTGGTCCTTGCTGAAGGTATGGCCCTAAAAGCTCCAAAGATCCAGAAACATGTGAACAAACTTAACATGGATGGATGGGAATGGCTTGATACGCTCATAGCCGGAACCAAGGGCTCAGAGGATGATGATAACGAAGATTTCGTTGGTGTGAAACCCAAGGACAAATATCTGCGGGATCTGATTGCCGGCAGACCTGTTTTCTCCCATCCCATGCGTCCGGGTGGTTTCAGATTAAGATACGGTCGCTCCCGCAATACTTCATTTGCGGCAGCAGGCATTAGTCCTGCAAGTATGTATATAATGGACAGTTTCATTGTTGCAGGTACTCAGTTGAAAGTTGAACGCCCGGGTAAAGCTGCGGGAATGGCTCCGGTGGACAGCATAGAAGGTCCTACGGTAAGGCTAAGGTCAGGAGACTTAATAAGGGTTGACGATGAGCAGATGGCTATAGATATCCATCCTGAAGTGGAATGTATTATAGATATTGGTGAGATCCTTATCAATTACGGGGATTTTCTTGAGAACAATCATCCGCTTGTACCTTCTTCATATTGTTTTGAATGGTGGATTCAGGAATTTGAGAAAGCTGTTGATGATTCGCCTTATTCAAGGGAAGAACTGAGCTCACCTTCACAGGAAATAGCACTGGAAATATGTGATACTTATAATGTCCCTCTGCATCCTGCCCATACTCATCTCTGGCATGACATCTCTATAAACGAATACAGAACACTTGCTTCTTTTGTATCAGGATACGGAGAGATTTCAACAGTGGGCGATTCCCTGAAACTACCTCTTGAACTTGCAGACAATAGCGGGATAAAGACCATTCTTGAGAAACTTCTTGTTCTGCACAAAGTAGCTGATGACACAATAATCATTGATGAACCTCTCCCGTTTGTAAGATGCCTCGGACTTAACAGGGATCTTTCCATTAAACAGGACAGTGTGCAGGCTACCGAAACTCTGGAAGCTGTAAATGAAATAAGTGGTATGCTCGTTCGGGCCCGTGCTCCAATAAGGATAGGTGCACGGATGGGGCGACCGGAAAAATCTAACAGGAGAAAAATGTCCCCTGCTCCGCATGTATTGTTCCCTATCGGGGATTCTGCCGGCAATACCCGAAAAATGGAAGCTGCAGCAAGCTATATGTCCTCAATGAACGGGAAGGTAGGAAGGATAAGAGTTGAAATAGGTGAGAGGGTGTGTCCTGCATGCGGGACGGAGAGTTTCATGTATCGTTGCGGCTGTGGTGAATTCACTGTGCCCAGATTATTCTGTCCCAGGTGCGGTATCTCGGTGCAGAAGGAAGAATGTCCGAAATGCGGCTCTAAAACAACCTGTGTGAAGATGCAGGACATAAATTTCAGGGAAATATATCAGGCTGCCTTTGCAAAACTTGGTGAACGTGAGAATATTGAAGTTAAAGGTGTAAAGCGCATGATGTCCGGCACAATGACGCCGGAACCTCTTGAGAAAGGCATTCTGCGTGCAAAATATGAGCTTTATACTTTCAAGGATGGCACTGTCAGGTACGATATGTCAGATATACCGCTTACGCACATTCGTGCAGATGAACTCGGGATCGGTTTTGAGAAACTGAAGCAGATAGGCTATACTGAAGATATTTACGGTGATCCTCTCCAGCGTGATGATCAGGTGGTCTCCCTGAAGGTCCAGGATCTGGTTGTTTCACGTGAATGTGGTGAATATCTCCTTAGAACCACGAAGTATATCGATGATCTGCTTGTGAAGTACTATGGAGAGGAACCTTATTACAGGGCAGAGAAACTTGAAGATCTTGTAGGAGTTATGCTTATGGGTCTTGCACCTCATACATCGGCAGGTGTACTTGGGAGACTGGTAGGTTTTACAAAGGCTTCCGTGGGCTATGCACATCCCTTCTTCCATGCAGCGAAAAGAAGGAACTGTGATGGTGATGAGGACTGTGTTATGCTGCTTATGGATGGCCTGCTGAATTTCTCAAGGGATTATCTGCCGGTGAAACGAGGTGGAAAAATGGATGCTCCTCTTGTACTGACCACCCGTATAGATCCAAACGAAGTTGATAAGGAGGCTCATAATATTGATGTTTGTGATCATTATCCTCTTGAGTTCTACGAAGCTACGCTGAATTATACCAATCCAAAAGAACTGGAGTCCACGATCGACCTGGTAAGTGGGAGACTTGGAACTACCGAACAATATGACCATTTTATGTTCACCCATGATACATCCGATATAGCCTCTGGCCCTCTTCACAGTGCATACAAGACCCTTGGAAGTATGGTAGAGAAAATGGATGCCCAGCTTGCACTGGCTGATAAGATCCGTGCTGTGGATTCCTCCGATGTTGCCGAAAGGGTTCTTATCTCTCACTTCCTGCCGGATATGTTCGGTAATCTCAGGGCATTTTCAAGGCAGGGCACCAGATGTCTCAAATGTGCAGCAAAGTTTCGAAGACCTCCTCTTACGGGTATCTGTCCAAAATGCGGAGGTCGCGTAATACTGACGGTTCACGAAGGTGCTGTGAAAAAATATCTTGAGGTTTCAAAGAAGGTTGCGCATGAGTACAATGTTTCAAGCTATACAAAACAGAGGATCGAACTTTTGGGGCTTGATATGAAATCACTCTTTGAGAATGACAGGTCTAAGCAGGCAGGCCTTCTTGAGTTCATGTAGATCCCTGAAATATTAAATATATGAATATCTTATTTTCAGCGCTTCATTACTTATTCTTTAACCGGAAGACCGAGGGCATTGATCCCGTTTATAAGTTCTGTGAACTGGCGGATCTCGAATTCGAGCACTTCATTCTTCGAAAGGCCTATGGACATCTCTCCATCATAGGTGAGCATATCAGGTCCTCTGCGCACAAAACGTGAAACCCCGTCTTTTGAAAGCACATTTGTAGCTTCCGGGTCATGCACGAACGCCCTGCCCGGGATGATAATCGTTTCTTTAACTTCTGAAAGATCAAGGTCTTTCAGATCTTCTATGGTTATAAGGCACCCGATATCTTTGCCGGTGGCAACCACATTTACATTGCTTCCAAGTTTAGTGAATATTTCCTGAAGCCTTTTCTTTGAAGCTCTGCTTGTAAGAACAGTTGCCTCTTTTTTTATCTCAGGAAGTTTTTCCAGTGCGTTCTGTTCGTTTCTGATCGCATAAGGACATCCGATCATTGGGTCTTCAAGTGGTGTTCCGGTTACGCGTATGTCAGTCTTTGAATCAGCATCCCTAACGATCTGAAGGAACTCTTCTATTGAGTGTGCTTCTATATCTTCAATTACAGGAGCGTTGTTCAGAATAAGTCCCTGGTCCGTTTTGTTTGCAAAACGCATGAGTATTGCACCTTTTGCACCCATCTCTTCCAGATCCTGAAGTGTCTTGTCAAGTACTTCACCGTCATTTACTCCCGGGATCAGTACTATTGCAGCATAAACATCGCAATACTGACAGAAACGACGAAGGACTTCAATTGAAGCTTCTGGCTCAGGGTCACGCATATACTCTCTTCTCAGTTCAGGGTCTGTTGCAAATACAGTGAACGAGACCTCGGCCACTCCGTATTCTATGAAGAAATCAGCTTCATCACCTTTATTAAAACCTTTTCCACTTGTATATCCAAGGTGTATTGGAAGCCCGAACTGCGCAAGGTTTGCCACAAGTTCCATAAGGTCCGGATAACAACTTATATCGCCTCCGCCACTAACTGTTATTTTGTCTATGTTGTCGGAACTCATCCTGAGTTTCTGGTACAGTTCCTGGAATACATACTCTCCCGGTTTGAATCCGGAATAGGCTTCTCTT
Source organism: Methanolobus sp. (assembly GCA_021767785.1). Taxonomy (GTDB): domain Archaea; phylum Halobacteriota; class Methanosarcinia; order Methanosarcinales; family Methanosarcinaceae; genus Methanolobus. The sequence continues at coordinate 11,082 of JAASSR010000003.1, read as the reverse complement.
ACTCCTCTGGTACAGTAATCGCATCCCTTTTTAAAGGGTAAGCAGTATTTGCAACCAAAAGGAGGGTTCTCTTTCACTTTTTTAAAATAACAGTATGTGCAGAAGCCCTTGCAATCTATTCCCGGATTGCCTCCTACGTCAGCGGTGATCTCCATAGAACGGATTAGACATTATGTGGATACTTAATATTTATGGATGATCGGACTCTTTTATGGGGTTTTACAGCAATTTGACCTTATCTTATGATCAATGGTATTTGTATTTGTCAGGATTTTTTCAGGATACATAGTCAAATTTTTTCATCAATGGCGTTTACATGCGTTAGATGATAACGATATTGTCAAAAACGATGCAAAAGGTTTAAACGTCATTGTTGCTTAATAATTCCGAGAATTCCCAGTGGAAATTATTCGTGCAGAAATTACTGTGTGGTACAGAGTAATTAACCTTTCATTATAATCTGTACGTTTCCAGAATGGGTGATTTCTGAATAGAAACATAGGAGGAAAATATACGTGTCTGATAAAATAGACATTTACGACGACAGAGGTAAACTGTTGGAAAGCGGCGTTGATCTCATAGATATTGCGCCAACAAGAAACACAGCAATACAAAATATCATAAAAGACACCAAGAGGACTGTTGCAGTTAATCTCGCAGGAATCGAAAAAGCACTTAAGACAGGTGCATTAGGTGGAAAGAAGAAGAAGATCCTTGGTAGGGAACTTGATTATGATATCGTTGGCAATGCAGGCGCAATCCAGGATGCTGTAGCAAAACTGGTAAGCGTAAGCGATGATGATGACACCAATGTAAAGGAACTTGGTGGCGGAAAGCAGATGATCGTCCAGGTTCCAAGCGTAAGATCACAGGTGGGTGCAGATTTCGTATCCGCAAGTACCGTAACAGGTGCAGCAGTGGTCCAGACCATCATTGACATGTTCAACACTGACATGTTCGATGCACCTATCGTAAAGTCCGCTGTATGGGGAAGCTACCCTCAGACAATGGATATGTCCGGTGGTAATGTTCAGTCCATTCTCAGTATCCCGCAGAAGAACGAAGGTCTTGGTTACTCTCTGAGGAACATCACAACAAACCACATTGCAGCAATCACCGGTAAGAAGGCAATGAATGCAGCAGCACTTTCATCCATCTACGAGCAGGTAGGTATGTACGAGATGGGTAATGCTGTGGGACAATTCGAGAGACACCAGTTACTCGGTCTTGCATATCAGGGTCTTAACGCAAACAATGTAGTTTACGATCTTGTAAAAGAGAACGGTAAGGACGGTACAATAGGTACTGTGATCCAGTCCGTAGTCGACAAGGCTCTTGAACTTGATGTGATATCAGTTGACAAGACAGCACCATCCGGCTACAACTTCTACAAGGCAAATGACGTTTCAATGTGGAATGCATGTGCAGCAGCAGGTCAGCTTGCAGCAACCATGGTGAACTGTGGTGCAGGCAGAGCAGCTCAGAACGTATCCTCAACCATTCTCTACTTCAACGATATGCTTGAGAAGGAAACAGGTCTTCCAGGCTGTGACATGGGTAGAGCACAGGGTACCGCAGTAGGATTCTCATTCTTCAGTCACTCCATCTATGGTGGCGGTGGGCCAGGTATCTTCAACGGTAACCACGTAGTAACCAGGCACTCCAGAGGTTTCGCAATTCCATGTGTATGTGCAGCAGTCTCACTTGATGCAGGTACTCAGATGTTCTCCGTAGAGAAGACATCAGGACTTGTCGGAAGCGTATTTGGATCAATCAAAGAGTTCAAGGAGCCAATAAAGGCAGTAGCAGGAGCTCTCTAAGACACAAATTCCCTCCTTTAAATATCACAAATTATAAAGGTAAAACAATGTCCGAAGCTTTTTCAGACACAAACACTTTGCAGCTTGAAATATTCCCTTCAAGGTTGCTTAAACCCGAAACGGCCCAGAACTTACTCAACGAGATAGCTGACCTTAGTGGTGTTATCAGGTTGTTTGTTCATGGCCCCAGACTTCCCCAGACCGTTCCTTACGGACCTGCCACAGGAATGCCTGTGAACCATCCGGGGAATACTGTTATAGAAGTTGGAGGCCAGGCGATAGAACTTGCTGTATATGTCGGTAGCATCCGTATGGAGGTTATAGACGCAGATGTAAAAGAGCAGGTCAGGGAAGTTTGTGAAGATCTTCTTCCTGTATCATTTGAATTCAGGGAAGGTAATTTCATTCCGAGAAGGCAGACCGTAACCGACTATGCAAAAAGAGGTCCGGGTGCTGATCCAATGATGATCGGAATGACAGATCCGAAAGGAAAACTGAAAAATCATCCCGTATGTATCCTTAAACCTGAAAAGGATGAGTGATATAGTGTTCGATCGGGAAACACAGGTTGTTGATTGCAGACATGGTATGGGTCTTGGCAGAGGAGGAGGACTCGCCCAGCGTGGTACTCTTTCCGAAACCGGAAGACCGGATGTCATCGCAGTTGCAATGAGTCCCGGCAGAAGACATATCACAAAACCTGTGTGTGAACTCACATATGGTATGCGCCGCGAGGAAATTCAGGTAAGTGTGCTTGTGCTTAACACCGGTTCCGGTGTACCGGACACCAATATGGGTTCCGGCTCTTTTGGTATAAGTCCTGAGGAGATAGCACAGATCAACAGGCACAAAGTTGCTGTTATCCACACGGGGAACATAAGGGACCATGTGGTAAGAAAAGTAAAAGCAATACTTGAAGAAGCGGATATTCCTGCGGTAGTTGTTTGTCAGACCCTCGTTGATTTCGAGGATTTTGCAATGGCAGGAATAAGGACAAGACTTGTAAAACCACAGGATAGTGATATTTTAGCGAAAGGAAGGGTAATGGAAATTGTGACGGGAGTTACACGAGGCGAATCATGTTCGAGGGAAAAACTGAACGAACTCGTGAAAGCCGTGAAAACCACAATGAGATCATTAGAGAATTAGGAGTGAATAATTATGGCATATGAACCACAATATTATCCAGGAGCAACGTCAGTTGCTGAAAACAGAAGAAAACACATGTCCGGTAAGGTCGAGAAGCTCAGAGAGATCTCCGACGATGACCTGACACTTGTTCTCGGACACCGTGCACCAGGTAGCGACTACCCAAGCACACACCCACCTCTTGCAGAAATGGGTGAACCAGAGTGTTCCATCAGGGAACTCGTAGAACCAACGGCAGGAGCAAAGGCTGGTGACAGGGTAAGATATGTACAGTTTGTTGACTCAATGTACAACGCACCAGCAACACCATACTTCAGATCCTACAACGCAGCAATCAACTTCAGAGGTGTCGACCCAGGTACACTTTCCGGTCGTCAGGTCGTTGAGGCTCGTGAAAGGGACATGGAAGAGATCGCAAAGTTCCAGATGGAAACTGAAATGACATGCCCTGCACTTGCAAGTCTCAGAGGTGCAACAGTACACGGTCACTCACTCAGACTTCCAGAAGACGGTGTGATGTTTGACATGCTCGACAGGTGCAGAAAAGAAGGCGATGTAATCATAATGCACAAGGACCAGGTAGGAAGACCGATCGACAAGAAGGTCAATCTCGGAAAACCAATGTCTGCAGATGAAGCAGCAAAGAGAACAACCATATACCGTGTTGACAACGTAGCATTCAGAGACGACTCCGAAGTAATTGAATGGGTACACAGGGTATTCGATCAGAGAACCGCTTATGGTTTCAAGCCGGAGAACTGAGGTGATTATAATGGCAGACGACAGACAGAGAAAGTTTGCAAAACACATGGAGATTAAGTACACAAAAGAACATGGTACTAACAAAATGGAAGGTGGCGACATCACAGACAAGACTGTAGAATACTACAGACTTGGTGTTGAACAGAACCCACGTAAATTAGAGATGAAAAAGGCAGGTCAGGATATCGCAAAGAAGAGAGGACTTGTCGGTTACAATCCAATGATGCACTGTGGTGGTATACCACTCGGTCAGAGAGCACTTACCCCATCTTTCCTTTCCGGAACAGATGACATGGTAGAGATCGATGACCTTCACTACGTCAACAACGCTGCAATGCAGCAGATGTGGGATGACATCAGAAGGACCGTAATTGTCGGAATGGACATGGCTCACGAGACACTCGAAAAGAGGCTCGGTATCGAAGTCACACCAGAGACAATCAACCATTATCTTGAAACACTCAACCACGCACTTCCAGGAGGAGCAGTTGTTCAGGAACACATGGTCGAAACACACCCTGCTCTTGTAGATGACTGTTATGTCAAGATGTTCACAGGTGACGATGAACTTGCAGACGAGATCGACAGTCAGTTCCTTCTTGACATCAACAAGGAATTCCCTGAAGAGCAGGCAGAACAGATCAAGGCAGCAATCGGAAAGACATCATGGCAGGCAGCACACATCCCAACAATTGTCAGCAGAACCACAGACGGTGGTCAGACAAGCAGGTGGATGGCTATGCAGGTCGGTATGTCATTCATTTCAGCATACAGCATGTGTGCCGGTGAAGCAGCAGTAGCTGACCTTTCATATGCAGCAAAGCACGCTGGTGTTATCCAGATGGGTGACATGCTTCCAGCAAGACGTGCACGTGCACCAAACGAGCCTGGAGGAGTTCCATTCGGTCACATGGCAGATATCGTACAGACAAGCCGTGTAGACGCAGAAGACCCAGCACACGTAGCTCTTGAAGTAGTCGGTGCAGGATGTATGCTTTACGACCAGATCTGGCTCGGTTCATACATGTCCGGTGGTGTAGGTTTCACCCAGTACGCAACAGCAGCATACTGTAACAATATCCTTGATGACAACCTCTACTACAACGTTGACTACATCAACGACAAGTACGATGGTGCAGCAAACAAGGGTACAGACAACAAGGTACAGGCAAGCCTCGATGTAGTAAAGGATATTGCAACAGAATCCACCATCTACGGTATCGAGAACTACGAGAAGTACCCAACAACACTCGAAGACCACTTCGGTGGATCCCAGAGAGCAACAAGTCTTTCCGCAGCAGCAGGTTCCGCTGTTTCAATCGCAACAGGAAACGGAAATGCTGGTCTGTCCGGATGGTACCTCTGTATGTACCTCCACAAGGAAGCACTCGGAAGACTCGGTTTCTTCGGATACGACCTGCAGGACCAGTGTGGTGCCACAAACGTACTCTCATACCAGTCCGACGAAGGCCTGGCTCTTGAACTGCGTGGACCAAACTATCCGAACTACGCAATGAACGTAGGTCACCAGGGTGGATATGCAGCAATCACCTCCGGTGCACACGCCGGTCGTGGAGACGCATTCGCAGTCAACCCATTGATCAAGGTCGCTTTCGCAGACAAGCTCCTGCCATTTGACTTCACACAGCCAAGGAAGGAGTTTGCAAAGGGAGCTCTCAGAGAGTTCGAGCCTGCTGGTGAGAGATCACTCATCATACCAGCAAAATAAATTTAAAACAAGTGCAGGCTTCTTGCCTGCTACTTACACTTTTTGTGCAAAACACATTCTTTACTTAATTCTCGTTTCTATTCTTTTTATTTCTGCATCACATGGTAATGCTTAAATATTGCAAAACTGTTCTTTTTTACACTATCAATTATTAAATTTGATTTTGTTTTAAAGGAGTGAATCAAAATGCAATACAGTCTGGGCATTGATGCCGGAGGAACCTTTACAGACGGTGTAATAATTCGTGACTCGGATGGTGTGATTATGGATGCCACAAAAGAACTCACCACCTATCCGGACCCAATTGGGGGTATTAAAAAAGTAATAGATTCGCTGAATCCTGAATATGTTCAGGACGTAAAGTTGGTTTCAGTCTCAACCACTCTTTCTACTAATACTATACTTGAAGATACGGGTTTTCCAGTTGGTGTTATTCTTGTAGGTGATTATGTTATTCCAAAAGAAGGGTTCCCTGCACCTTATTATGTCCAGTTGAGTGGTGGTCATACAAGTAACGGAGAAGAAGCTGCTCCGCTTGATGAGGAAGGAGTTAAGAGGTTTGCCCTTGAGGTAAAGGATCATGTTGCGGCATTTTCGGTATCATCCTTCTTCAGTAACCGTAACTCAGAACATGAACTTCGTGTTAAGGAGATTATCCGTGAACTCACCGGACTTCCTGTTGTATGCGGACACGAACTATCCCAGGAAGTTGGTGCATACGACAGGGCTATTACCGCCTATCTTAATGCCCAGCTTTTGCCCATTACTCATAAGTTCATCCAGTCAATTATGCAGGACATAAAATCCAGGGGTATGGATGCCAATTTGCTCATGCTAAAATGTGATGGTTCAATTGTAGGTATGGATGAGGCTCTGGAGCGTCCCATAGAATCAATATTTTCCGGACCTGCTGCAAGTCTTGTAGGCGCATCCTTCCTTACAAAATGTGATACATGTGCCATGATAGATGTGGGAGGCACCAGTACCGATGTTGCCCTTATAAGAGACGGTGTTCCTGAACTCAGTAACCAGGGTGCTGTTGTAGGTGGCTGGAAGACCATGGTAAAAGCCATCAGAATGGAGACTTCCGCAACCGGTGGAGATAGTCACATCTGGGTACAGGATCAGAAATTCTATGTTGGCCCCAGAAGAGTAATCCCTCTCTGTCGTGCTGCAGTTGAATATGCAGGTTTCCTTGAGAGATTGAAGGAGTCAAAATCCCCTTCAAGAAAACTTCTCTGTGAGAATATACAGCCAACAAAGTTCTTTGTACGTACAGGGCTCAGACCACTTGAACTTAGCAGGAGTGAGGAAGAGGTATATGATGTCATACAGGGAACTCCGATATCTTATGTTGAACTTTTCCGCCGTTTGAAAAAACAGCCGAGTGTCCGTGCACTTGATGGTCTTATCCAGAAGCGTCTTGTGCAGGCAATTGGTTTCACACCTACAGATGCTCTGCATGTCCTTGGAGACTTCAGGAACTGGGAAACAGAAGCTTCTATGATAGGTGCTGAAAAACTTGCAAAACAATTGCGTGTCACTAAGGAAGAGGTCGCTACCATGGTAAAGAAGAAGGTAGCAAAGAACATGGCCTCGGATCTTGTATCTTATCTTGTTGACGGAATTCCTCAGTCTGTAATTGATCAGATGCTCTCCGGAGAGAATTATACACGCTTTAAAGTTGAAACTCCTGTGATACTTCTGGGTGGTCCTGTTGTTGCTTATAAGAAAGAGATGGAAGATCTCATCGAAGCCAACATTGTTGTTCCCGAATACGCACGTGTGGGGAATGCCGTAGGTGCACTAGTAGGTAAAGGTATCAAGCGCATAGAGATACTTATCAAGAGAGATTTCGCTCCGATAACAGGTGAGGATGTAACAGATGAGGAACTGAAAAGTGCAAAAGAGGTTGTAAGTTATTTTGTTTTCACTCCTGATGGAAGGGAGATCTTCCCTGACTATGCTCAGGCTTTTGATTTTGCCAGAAAGACCGGCAAGGATTTCATCATGGATTATATGAGGTCTGCAGGTTATTCAAAAGATGAGGTAGAGATAGAAGTGAGAAAAAAGGACCTGATGGTAAGAGAAGGTGAAGAACCCGTTGAAAGTAAGGTAATTGTAGTCGGTATAGGTACATCCAAACTTGTTGTGGAAAAAGATGTAATTCCTGATTACATGCGCAAAAAAGCAATTAGTAGCAGAACTGCCAACGGTTCTTATTCAGGAAAATGAAAAAAGGGAAGGATTCTTCCTTTTTCTTTAATTCTTATATCAGAACGGATTGATATGCGCTCCCAGACCCTGCATTACTTCAAAGAAGTCGGGGAAGGAGATATCCACTGATTCTGCTGTATCTATCACAGTATCTCCTGCGACCATTCCGGCAATTGTAAGTGCCATTATTATTCGGTGATCGTGCCATCCGTGCAGTTTTGCTCCTCGAAGTTTCCCGCCGGTAATTGTCAACTGGTCCGGTTCTTCTTTTACAGCTACACCCATTTTCGTCAATTCCATTGCCATTGCATGCAATCTGTCGGTTTCCTTATACCGTACATGTTCTGCGTTCTCAATTACAGTAACACCGTCTGCACATGCTGCCAGTACTGCAATGGTGGGTACCAGATCGGGTGTCGCACCGGCATCGAAGACGGTACCTTTCAGACCGTTCCCTGTTATCTTTACGACTCCTTCTTCCTTATCCCATGTTATATCTGCTCCCATACGTTCAAGTACGTCGATGATCTCAACATCTCCCTGGTTGGATGGGAAGAGATTCTTCACTGTTACAGTTGACCCTGTCATTGCAGCAGCAGCCAGCAAATAGGAAGCTGATGAGAAATCTCCGGGAACCGTGTAATCCTTGAGGTTGTATTTCTGATTAGCCGGTATTATGAACTTGATAGTGTTCCCTTCCTGTATGAGTATCTCTGCACCGGCCTTTTCGATAATTTCCATTGTAACGTTCACATAGGGCCTTGATTTCATCTCTCCTTTTATGGACAGGGTTGTACTCTTGGTAGTCAGAGGACATGCTATAAGAAGTGCGGAAATGAACTGTGAACTGATCGACCCGTCTATGGTTGTAATTGCACCTTTCAGACCACCACGCACCACAAGAGGTGCACATCCGTTTCCTCTGGTAGAATATGCTTCTACGCCAAGCCTGTTGAGTACGTCCAGAAGTGGCTGATTTGGACGATTCCTGACTGAACTGTCACCAGTAAGTACTGTCACACCATTTGTGAGTGCGGCAACGGCTGTCATAAATCGCAGGGTGGTTCCCGAATTTGCAACATCTATCACGTTATTTGGAACAAACGGTTTGCCGTTCAACCCCACTATTTTTAATTTACCTTCGGACTGTTCTATGTTTGCTCCGAAATCTTCGCATGCACGTATTGTTGCAAGTGTATCAGCTGACATGAGGGGTCTGCGGATGACACATTCATCCGACAGGGCGGCAACTGTTATCGCCCGGTGGGTATAACTTTTAGACGGTGGTGCAAAAACTTCACCTTTTATCTTTGAAGTGCTGACAGATACTTTCATTTTATCCTCTTGATTAAAGTTTGAATAAAGTGTACTCATTTGATATCCTTCAGATACCATTCCCTATATTGAATACAAAGGAATTTCCACATTAAGTTTATTCAAGACCAATATGAATTTTTCCTTATACTGTAATGATCAGAAGAAAAATAGCGGTTCTTAATGATATTCTTATCGATGACAATGGATTATAGCTCATTGAAGATAATATTAGAGGTCTGTAGAACATAATTGTTCCGAACTGTTTTTATCGGATGCAGCAAACATGCTAATAACATTCGTTTAAATTTGAATTATCACAACTTATGGGTAATTGATGGTGCCAGGAATGAAATGCTACACAATAGGATATGGAAATCGGCAGATAAATGATTTTATGGATATGCTGACAGCGAACAAAATAACACATCTGGTGGATATAAGAAGATACCCACAGTCCACATTTAAGGATTATGACAGGGAATCACTGGAAAAGTTACTTCCGAAGATCGGAATATCCTATTCTCATTGTGAAGGTGTGGGTGGTATGCGTGACTCTACTTATATTGAATATATGTCTACGGATTCTTTCAGAAAGAGTCTGGAGAGACTTATAGATCTGATCAGGAAAGTTAATGAAGCTGATGGACGATTGGTGTTGATGTGTGCGGAAAAGAGTCCTAAGGGTTGCCACCGAAACTATCTGTCCGTAAAATTTGAAGAAAAAGACATAGAGGTCATCCATCTTGTGGAAAGGGGACAGACAAGCCTCTTTAATTTTTAGATCTGATATTCTGGGTAATTATCATTCTCACATGGAACGCAGGCGTTTGATACGCTCTTCTGTTACTGGGTGTGTTCTGAACAGGTTCATTATCGAGCTGCCCTTAAGAGGGTTTACGATGAACATGTGGGCGGTCGACTCTGAAGGTTGTACGTCGCCTCTTCTCTGACGATAGTGAGAACTTCCGTATTCCAGTTTTTCAAGCGCACTTGCAAGTGCCCAGGGTTTCTGGGAGATACGTGCCCCTTCTTCATCGGCTGCGAATTCCCTTGATCTTGAAATGGCAAGTTGTATTATCGTAGCTGCCAGTGGTGCAACGATTGCCAGTGCGAGAAAGCCGATGATATTGTTTGCACCGTTGTTATCTCTTCCTCCGATTCCTCCGAATATGGCTGCCCATTTGACCCAGGTAGCTATCATTGTAATAACACCTGCAATTGTTGCTGCAATGGCACTTATCAGAGTGTCACGGTTCTTGACGTGAGCCATTTCATGCGCCAGTACACCTTCCAGTTCTTCAGATGTCAGCAGGTCCAGAATCCCGGTTGTTGCTGCAACTGCCGCATGTTGAGGGTCTCTGCCTGTTGCAAATGCGTTTGGCATTGAAGTATTGACTATGTAGACCTTTGGCATCGGAAGGTTTGCGCGCATGGCCAGTTTCTGGACGATTCCATGAAGTTGTGGTGCCTCTGCTTCTGTGACCTCCTGAGCACGGTACATTTTCAGGACTATCTTGTCACTATACCAGTAACTTCCGAAGTTCATGATTATTGCAAATGCAAATGCAATTATCATTCCGGATACTCCTCCTATCATACGGCCTACTATAACAAGTAAACCTGTAAGAGAAGCAAGTAATAAAGTGGTTTTTAGCATGTTTCCCATAATTTTCCCCTTAGGTATGGTATCATTTCTAAGCGAAAGTAGATTGTTTGTTCTTCTATATATAATTATCTTCACATTTTTTGTATTCATACTTTCTTTAAAATAATTTTAAATAGCATATTATTATTATTATTATTATTATTATTATTATTATTGTTATTATTATTGTTATTATTATTACAAATTTAAAAAACCGGATCTCTTTAACATCGTGTGGGTAAACTGAGTTTACCTGCCATCAAGAATATCATAGTATTCCTACACTTCTCAGTCTTTAATCCATATGATCTCTTAAAAGCAGTCTTAATCTTGTTGTTCAATCCTTCAACAACACCATTACTGATACCTTGTTTAATTGATTCCAATATCCCATGAGAATTCCTTTTTACCATCTTAGCCAATGTGATAATTTCCTTGATGTT
>JAASSR010000099.1 GCA_021767785.1 Methanolobus sp. | reverse complement strand
TACTTGAGGTGCTTTATGAGGTGGGACTGTGATCAATGTATCGTAGTTGACTTTTTCTCCGTTCTTTGATGTCAGTTCCTTCCCGGCAGCATCAACATTATCAAGCTGGAAATTCCTTACAACTTCAATACCTTTCTCTTCGAACTGAGATGTTACGAACTTGTTGAACTCAGGTGGTCCTATTGGTTCCATGGGCCATACAAGGGTTAAGTTAAAATTATCCCTGTTCTTTTTAACATTTCGTAGATAGCTATCCAGCATAAATGTAAATTTTACAGGTGCACCGGGACAAGGAACAGGCATTGATGCAACGGATACCACAACCTTTCCACTATTCAGGTTCTTAACAAGATCTCTTACTTTGAATGCATCCTCCATGGATGTGTAGAATGTATTCAGATCGTCTGTAAGCCCTGGGACTGCTTCTATATCAGCCTTGCATCCCATTGCAATTACAAGATAGTCATATGCATACTTTTTATTACTTTTGACAGTTACTTCTTTGTTTTGAAGATTTACTGCCGTTACTTCCCCATCATTTCCATAAAAGGCTTTTACCCTGGGGCTTATGAGTTTACTTCTGGGTCGGGTGATATCTTCAGGGGTGTAAAGTTCAAAGGGTATAAAGGTGAATCCACCCTGGTTTATATTAGTGTCACTTTTATCGAGAATAGTTACTTCCAGCTCATCTTTAGCAATCTTTTTTCTGAATTCTCTGGCCAGTATATTAGCTACAACCGAGCCGGCATAGCCTGCTCCTAAGATCAGTACCTTTTCTTTCATTATAGAACTCCATATTTTTTATGAGTAACTTATTTAGTTATAATTTGCGGTACTGATAGATTTCCCCAGTAATATTTAAGCAAATGGAAGAACTTATCAAAAAAGATAGTTTTCAGCAGTTCTATATGAGTATCTTTCATAGAAGGCACTCGGGGTGCCTTGCTGAAAGATGAGAAGTAGGTGGTTACAGATATGATCTGTAACTTTAAGGATATAGTTATTGAAGTCAATAACTATTGTTTTTAGTTCTGGAGTACGATCTCGATATTGATGTCCTTTGGGACCTGAATGCGCATAAGCTGCCTGAGTGCACGCTCATCTGCTGCAATGTCGATGAGTCTCTTGTGTACTCGCATCTCCCAGTGATCCCATGTAGCTGTTCCGTCACCACTTGGACTCTTACGGACAGGCACTACCATTTTTTTAGTTGGTAGTGGTACCGGTCCAGAGATACTCACTCCTGTTCTGTCTGCAATGGCTTTTACCTGATCGCAAACACCATCCAGGTTTACAGGACTGATCCCTGATAATCTTATTCTTGCTTTCTGTGACATGTTACTCTCCTAAAAAAGGAAAATTAGAGTGCCTTACTTCTGTTTGACACTCATGCACATGCCAGCTGCAATGGTCATGCCCATATCACGGATAGCAAATCTACCGAGCTGAGGTATCTCTTTTACAGGCTCGATGACCATTGGCCTTGTTGGCTTAACGGTTACGATTGCTGCGTCTCCGGCCTTAATGAAGGTTGGATTCTCTTCCTTGACCTGACCTGACTTTGGATCAAGTTTCTTGTCGATGGACATAAGGGTACATGCAGTCTGGGTTGTGTGGCAGTGGAATACTGGTGTGTAACCTACTGTGATAGCAGATGGATGCTGCAGTACTACTATCTGCGCTGTAAATTCGTCTGCTACTGAAGGTGGGTTGTCGGCTGCACCACAGACATCACCTCTGCGGACATCGTTCTTGCCTACACCACGTACATTCCATCCGATGTTATCTCCGGGTGTTGCCTCTGGTATTTCCTCGTGGTGCATCTCGATGGATTTAACTTCACCGGTTACCCCACCTGGGTTGAATGTTACGTTCTGTCCTTTCTTCATTACACCGGTCTCGACCCTGCCTACAGGTACGGTTCCTATACCGGAGATTGTGTATGCATCCTGTACAGGGACCCTGAGCGGAAGGTTATCTGGTTTTTCCGGTTCCTTAAGTTCATTGAGTGCCTCAAGAATTGATGGACCATTGTACCATGGTGTGTTTTCGCTTGAGCCTGAAACATTATCTCCCTCAAATGCAGAAGTTGGGATGAACGGAACTTCACTTGCTTTGAAACCTACCATACCGAGGAGGTCACTTACATCTTTCTTTACCTTGTTGTATCTCTCTTCGCTGTAGTCTGCTGCATCCATCTTGTTAACAGCAATGATAAGCTGGTTGATACCAAGGGTTCTTGAAAGGAAGACGTGCTCCTTTGTCTGAGCCATTACACCGTCAGGTGCTGCAACTACAAGAATTGCTGCGTCTGCCTGGGATGCACCTGTGATCATGTTCTTTACGAAGTCACGGTGGCCTGGACAGTCTACTATTGTAAAGTAGTACTTGTCGGTGTCGAATCTCTTGTGAGCGATATCGATTGTGATACCTCTTTCACGTTCTTCCTTAAGGGAGTCCATTACCCATGCGAAAGCAAATGATTCTTTACCTTTACCTTTAGCTTCTTCCTTATATTTCTCAATAAGGTGAGAGGGTATTGCTCCTGTTTCGAACATCAATCTTCCGACAAGTGTAGACTTGCCGTGGTCAATGTGACCGATAACTGCCAAATTCATGTGTGGTTTGTCAGCTGCCATTTAAATTACTCCTTATTTAATGTCAATTTTAATATGATTTGCCTAATTGTTGTTTCTACGTTTAAACCTTTCTGACGAAATAAGCATTTTTGTAGCTTACGCCACAAAAATACTAAGTTCAAACACTGAGGAAATCGGATGCTTGTGGAAGCTCCTTCTTCAGTCCCTTTCTTTCTCTTATTGAAGAGACGATCTCGTCTGTCAGGCTTGCAGGAAGTGTATCAAATCCTGCAAATTCTGTGCTCCACATTGCACGTCCTTCGGTTGCAGACCTGATATCTCCTGCAAATCCGAATAGTTCGGATACAGGTGCCTTTGACTCTATGATGGTCATGTCACCTTCAGCGGTCATGTTGATGATGATTCCACGGCGACCCTGGATCTCTTTTGTAGCTCCACCCATCTGTTCTTGAGGTACCTGAATGAATACCTTCTGGTATGGTTCAAGCAATGTGTCATCAGCCATGAGCATTGCTGCCTGGATAGCCTGCCTAGATGCAGGAATTACCTGTGCGGGTCCTCTGTGAACTGCATCTTCGTGAAGCTTTGCATCCATGAGCTTTACCTTGACACCCATACATGGTTCTCTTGAGAGAGGTCCTGCTTTCATTACCTCTACAAATCCTTCCAGAATAAGTTCCATTGTTTCGTTGAGGTGCTGGATACCTTTTGTCATGTCAAGGTAGACATTGCTGTCAAAGATCTCAACTATACCTTTTGCTTCATCCTTGTCCATGCCTGCTTCCATGAGTATTTCCCTGCGCTCAAGTTCAGGCATTCTCATTGAAACTTCGCCATTCCTGATAAGTTCTCTGACAGGTTCCGCAAGAGGTTCGACCTCTACGTAGAATCTGTTGTGCCTGTTTGGTGACTTTCCTTCTACAGGTCCTGCATGGTTACGGATGGTCTCACGGTAAACTACGATGGGCGGTGTGGTTGTTATCTCTACACCCTTATCACGTTCGATCCTGTGGCCAATGACCTCTAGGTGAAGCTCTCCCATACCTGCCATCAGGTGCTCACCGGTCTCTTCGTTAAGTGTGATACTGAGTGTTGGATCTTCCTTTGCCACCTGTCTGAGAACATCAACAAGTTTTGGAAGGTCTTTCATATGTTTTGCTTCCACAGCTACTGTGACAACAGGTTCGCTTGCATGTTTTATACTCTCGAAAGGTGTCATACCTTCAAGTGTTGTAACGGTTGAACCTACGATAGCATCCTTAAGACCTGTACATGCTGCAATGTTACCTGCAGGGATGTTGTCCACTTCAAGTCTCTCCGGTCCCATGAAAACACCAACCTGCTGAATCCTGTTCTTATTGGAAGTACCTGATACGTGGACTTCCATACCACGACTAAGTGAACCACTGAACAGTCTTCCGGTTGCTACTTCACCAGCATGTGGATCCATTGATATATCGGTAACCATGAATGCAAGGTCGCCTTCATCATCTGCATCTTTCATTGATTTTGCAATTGGAAGTGACTTGTCACCATGCCAGATTACACTAACTCTGTCTTCCTGTGCCTGTATGGGGCTTGGAAGGAATCTGATGACCATGTCGTTCACAGCTTCGTGGAGTGGACACTTTTCAGCAAGTGCCTTCATATCCTCTGCACGGCAGAAATCATATACATCACCAAAACTGACACCGGTCTTCTGCATCATCGGAACACTGATAGCCCAGTTGTACAGAGCTGAACCGAATGCTACTGTACCTTCAGCAGCATCGACTTTCCATCCGGCCTTATATCTCTCTTCGTTCATTCCCTTAATGAGCTTGTTAACATGGTCGATGAGTTTACCGAGTCTGATCTGCATCTCCTGTGCATCGACCTGAAGCTCATTTATAAGACGATCGACCTTGTTGATGAAAAGTACCGGCTTGACATGCTCCTTAAGGGCCTGCCTGAGCACGGTCTCTGTCTGTGGCATTGTACCTTCAACAGCATCAATAACCACAACAGCACCATCTACCGCACGCATTGCACGTGTTACATCACCACCAAAGTCAACGTGACCTGGTGTGTCGATGAGATTGATGAGGTATTCCTTGTCATCATACTCGTGGACCATGGAAACGTTTGCGGAGTCGATAGTAATACCTCTCTCCTGCTCCTCTTCATCAGAATCCATGAAAAGCTGGCGACCGGCAAGATCCTTAGAGATCATTCCTGCGCCTGCAAGCAGGTTATCTGACAAAGTGGTCTTACCGTGGTCGATGTGGGCAACAATACCAATGTTGCGTATCATTGTCGGGTCTTTCATGAGCGCAGTTACACGCTCGACCATCTTTTTCCTTCTACCCATATTAATTACCTTATTCCTGGATTAATCTTTTTGATATGTACAGCTTTAACGTGCTGCCTTTGCGACTCTTTCTTTAGAATCCTTTCTGTTAATTGAGAAGCATTTTGCATCGCGGTTTGAAGCTGCGATAAGTTCTGTTGCAAGACAACTTGCTGCACTTCTCCTGGATTTGAAAGCAGCCTGATTCGTACCTTTTGTGATATATCTTAGTGCAGTATCAACACGTCTCTGTGGAGCGGTATCAACTGCTTTTGGCACGGAGATCCCACCGTACTTAAGTCTGACAACTTCTTCCCTTGGTCCGGCATTGGCAATAGCTTCAACCAGTACCTGAACAGGATTTTTGTCTGTTTTCTCATTAATAATATCAAAAGCTTCAGAGACAATTGCCATTGCTCTCTGTTTCTTACCTGTGTTCTGCTCGTTGCGCATGAGGTTATTTACAAGACGTTCAACGATACATATATCAGACTTGTTGAACTGCTGCCTTGCATGCTTTCCGTTAGTGTTCGGGCTGATCACAGGATCAAGGTTCACATACCTTCTGATTCCCTGGTCAGCGACCTCTACCTCTGTGAGATCCCACTTTCCGAATAACTTATACATTTAATTTATCTCCTTGGTTTCTCTTTGCGGCCAATGACCATTTCATTTAAAGATACGTTATTCACGGCAGTGACCTTGAAACGCACTCCGGGGATGTCACCCTTTGCACCGCCCATACGGCCACCGATTCTTTCGACTGTCACTTCGTCGTGCTCATCGATAAAGTTAATTGCACCGTCACCAGGGCAGAATGCTGAAACCTGACGACCGTTCTTGATCAATTGTATCCTTACACATTTCCTGATCGCTGAGTTTGGCTGTTTAGCCTCTACACCCACTTTCTCAAGCACTATACCTCTGCCCTGAGGTGCGCCTCCAAGTGGATCTGCCTTGACGTCAAGACCGAGAGCACGCCTGTTATAGCGGGGGTCCTTCCATCTGGCGTTTTTTCGCCTGCGTTTAAGTGTGTGAGCTGCATATTTTCCGTTTGGCATATATTACTTCCTCCAATTATGTATTTGATGAGTATGATATTATTCGAACTATCACTGCAGTATTACATCATCGATATCATGATGCCGCTTAGCTACGAGTTTGACCTTCTCAATGTTTTTACCATTGCGTCCTATGGCAAGGCCCTTGTCCTTATTAGATACTTCTACATAAGCTAATCGCTTATTGTTCCTGCTTGTGATGTTCACAGATTTGACAGTTACCGGACTGAAAGCGTTCTTTATAAACATAGCAGGTTCGTCCGAATATTCGACAAGATCTATCTGTTTATCCACTGCCTTTTTCATACGATTGATATGGTCTCCCTTCTTTCCGATAGCAGCACCCATGTCGCCTTCTTTGATAACGTATATTATCTTGCCATCGTCGATAATACAATCTTTGACAGATGCACCGGTCATTTTTTCAAATAGTGCAATGTATCGGATACCTTCAGTGGATAACTTGATCTCGCCCAAATATCGCAACTCCTTTAAGCAGCAGCCAGAATATCGGATTCTCCGCTGTCAATGATGGCCATTGCAGCAATAATGAATGGTTTTCCGCATGCAGGGCCAAGTTCTGTTCCTGTGCCAGGGTAGTTGAGTATCTGTACGTTGGTGCTTTCGATCTTGGCTCTTACATCTGCAGGACAGTTTGCTGCGAGTACTACCATTTTTGCTTCCTCGTTCATGGCAGCATCCATGGTCCTGTTAGATCCAATGATCACCTTTCCGGTCCTGATCACTTTGATCAGTGCTTTGTCAATGTTAATATCCATTTATATCAACTCATTTATAGTGTCATTTTGAGATTTGTATTAATAAGTGATTCCGTATATTTACTTTCTGGTTGTTCTTTATATACTTCTATATAATGAAACTTTATTTTGTAATCAGATGTACGTCTCCCGTTCCAAGCTTAATAGGCTGTCCGACAATGATATTCTCAGTGACACCATTAAGTTCATCGCGGTCTCCGCGCATACCCGCATCAAGCAGGTGATTTACAGTGACTTCGAATGCCGCACGGGCAAATACACTTGCCTTCTCTCCGGAAATACCATGTCTTCCGATCTGTTTCACTTCTCCGTCACAGCACATGATATCTGATACAAGCATTATGTGTCTTATATCTACAGTAAGACCCTGTTCTGAAAGCGTGTTGGTAGCTTCTGTGATGATGGCGTTCCTTGCAGCTTCGATACCGAACACGTCGTATATCTCACCGATATTATTGGTGGTTGTTCGTGTAACATCAACTCCTTCTATCTGGAGTACTTCCTTAAGCTGTGAACCTTCGGTATAAAGTGTGTATTCATCGCCATCTTTCCTGATAACTACTCTCTTAATACCTTCAATACCCTTCAGAGTAACTACATGAATATTCTTTGCAAGTTGAAGAAGCTCACGATATGAAGGTGAATTCGGAGTTACAATGATCTGGTTTGCAACACTGTCCGATACATTTACC
>JAASSR010000098.1 GCA_021767785.1 Methanolobus sp. | reverse complement strand
CTCATCCATGGGCTCAAGTTCTTTGGCAAAGGATATGAGCAGGCCGTACTTATCAAGCCATTCGAGGCCGTCGAACTGTGCTATTATCTCATCCTGGACAGCATCTCTCATGCATACATCATCCTTACCTTTTCTATGCCTTCCATCAACCTGTCGGCATCTTCTTTCGTATTATACAATGCAAAACTGGCTCTCACCGTTCCTTCGGTTCCGAGGGTTCTCATCAGGGGCTGGGCGCAGTGATGTCCGGTCCGCACGGCGATTCCCATCTTGTCCAGTATCAATCCAGTGTCGTAGTGATGAATGTCATCAAGGTTGAATGATATAGAGCCGCACATCTCATCGGTATTCCCGTAAACCGTTACACCATCTGTTGCCAGCAGTTTATCTCTTGCATAGGAATATATCTCATGCTCATGCTTTCGAATCCTCTTCATACCGATGTTCTGCATGTAATCAATCGCAGCACCGATGCTTATTGCACCTGCGATGTGAGGTGTGCCTGCCTCGTATCTTAAAGGAGGAGGTAGGTATGTTGTTTCCTCAAGGGTCACCCTGTCGACCATGCCTCCACCTCCTCTTGCAGGAATAATGCCACTGAAACGCTCGCTGGTGTAAAGAACACCTACCCCGGTAGAAGCGTACATCTTGTGGCCTGAAAATACCAGAAAGTCGCAGCCAATATCCTGCACATCTATAGGCATGTGCTGAATGGACTGGGCCGCATCCACAAGTACAGGGACATCATGTTCCTTTGCTATCTCAGTGACCTCTTTTACCGGGTTGACCGAACCAAGGACATTCGAAACATGTGATATGGCTATCAGTTTTGTTTTATCGGTAATCTCTATGGAATGCGGCAGCATATTACAACCTTCATCCATTGGAATTTCCCTGAGCTTTGCTCCTGCAAGCTGCCATGGGACAATATTTGAGTGGTGTTCCACACCGGATACCAGTACCTCGTTCCCTTTCAGAATAGATTTTAGCGAGCATGCAACCTGATTTATCGAATCTGTAGTTCCGGCTGTAAATGTCACCTCAGCCGGCTCACCGGCTCCGATGAACTTACTTACCTTATCCCTCGCCTTTTCATACTTTTCACTTGACACTTCACTCAGATAATGTACTCCTCTATGGATATTGCTGTTATCCGACCTATAGTAATCAGAGATAGTATTGAGCACACATCCCGGTTTCTGGCTTGTTGCTGCGTTGTCAAGATATACCAGCCGTTTCCCGTAAACCTCTTTTTCAAGTATAGGAAAGTCCTTTTTGAAATCTGTCATCTTTTCACCATTTCAGCAAGAGAGAACCACTGTTTATCATCGGTATGGATATTTGATACACAAAGCTCTGCAGCATCTGCCATTTCCATTATATGATCTACAGTATATTTATGAGAGCTTTCCGTATGTATGGTCTCACCTTTTTTGAATATAATACTCTCTTTGAGCATAGGACTAGTTACTTCCAGATCCTTTTTTGCCTTCAGGTGCATCTCGATCCGGGATAGTTCCTTATTGAAAAAAGCAACATGTTCAAAATCATCAGGATTAAAATTAGTTCCAAGGTGAGCGTTTGCAACTTTCAGAATGTTCTTATTGAATTCCTCAGTGATTCCCTGACTGTCATTATAGGCTCTCTCAATTACATTGATATCCTTTACCATGTCAACTCCGAGGATCAATCTGTCATTTTTGTTCATAACCTCTCCGAGATGTTTCATGAATTCCATAGTTCTTGCTTTTGTAAGATTACCTATTGTACTCCCGAAAAAGCAGAAAAATCTCTTTCTGTTGCCAGGAATCTTTTCCATATGTTCAAGGAAGTCGGCATTAATTCCATGAATTTCGACTTCAGGGAATCTATTACGGAGAATACTTGCGGATTTCTCCATAGCCTCTCTGGAAACGTCCATGGGACAATACACTATAGTCTGACGGATATTTTCAGGGATCTCATCAAGGAACACGGATATCTTTGAACAATCCCCGCTTCCAAGTTCTACAAGATCACAATCTTTAAGATCTGAATTCAGTTTTCTGGCAGTAGACCTCAAAAGCGGTATCTCAACCTTGGGAGGATAGTATTCCCCGAGTTGTGTGATCTTCTCGAAAAGCTCTGACCCTTTCTGGTCATAAAAGAAAACACAAGGAAGGGTCTTTGGATGGGATCTCAAACCTTCTATCATTTTTTCTCTGATAGAACTTTCCCCGATATCCGGCATATGATCATCTATAATCATTCTTCCGGCACACCCGTCTCAAAAGGAAGATCATTGTTACTCCACTCAAACCAGCCGCCATCATAGACTGCTGCATTGTCCCAGCCCATAAGCCATGCGTTAAAGAAAGCCTCGCTACCCCTCCAGCCGGTACCACAGTAGAAAGCATTGCGCTTATCAGGAGTTATGCCAATCCTCTTCCAGTTCTCTGCAACCTCCTGATACTCACGCATAGTATGATCAAGGTTTCTGTAATTTTCCATATGATAGGCATCGGTTCCGCAATCACCGAACACCGATCCCGGTATGCGACCTTTCTTCTCAATATAATTGTAACCGCTCACTTCTCCGATGTATTCCCTCCAGCTCCTGACACTGACCAGATTCTTATCAGGTGATGAAAGAATCTCTTTTGCTTCTTCAAGATCAACAATTATTTCAGGCTTTTGAGGAATATCAATACCAAAAGAAACTCTGCTCTTTTTAGCAGGTTCTGTTGTGATCTCATAACCTGCATCGAGCCAGGACTGAAGGCCTCCATTAAGTATACGTACATCTTTTACACCGGCATAGAGCATGATGAACGCACATCGTATTGCACCCAGATGGCCTGCACTGCTTCCCGGAAAAGGATCCTCGTTCCTGGGATATGAGAACCTTCCGTAAACAATTACCGTGGTATCATTAGATATGCCTGCATATTCCATTGCTTCTTTCAGTTCTTCAGGAGAGCGACGGTTCCACGTCTCAGAAGATTCAAGAGAATTGGTATCCATTGGAATTGCTCCCGGAATATGTCCTTCTTCATAATCCAGGGGGTTCCTGTAGTGAGCATGACATACCACGAAATTATCATTGTCATATTCCGGTGCATCATTATTTGTGATCAGCTGGTTCAGCCAGTCTGAAGAAACTAGCTGCCGGTATCTTTCAAGATGTTCCATTGGCAGGTCTCTTTCTATCCATTCTGAAAAAGAGGTGAATACCTTCAGATTGCAGTAACCGGCCTTTTCAAACTGCCTGGCAACTTCTTCTGCCCTTTCCTGATCATATCCGTAAACAACAAGAGAATCTTCCGGAAGGATACCTTTGCTCCGGACAATCTCGATCCAGTCGATATAGTGAATCCATTTGTAAGGCAGTGATTTTGCACCTTTTATATGACCACCTTTAGCTTCCCCGTTCTCTTTCCAGCCGTTATAGGCATCTACGGACCTTATATCGATCAACTTGTATCTGTACAGATTCCTTAACAAATCGTCAGTTAAAATAACTCCCATGAAATTACATTAGTTTAGAACTTATATGTAATTTAAGATTAATACCAGACTAATAGACTTCTTTGCAGAATATGACACAATTTGTCCGTTACAAAAAGTTAAAGAAAAAAATATCTATCAATCAGCTTTCGGAGGAACTATTGTAAAGTTATCCATTTCCCCGAGCTTTTCCACCAGCGGATGTTCAAACCTTTCTTTCATAAAGAAAGTAAAAGTTGCTTCGGGATTCAGCTCCACCAGCCTGATGGTGTTCAAATAGGCAGTTTCCAGTGATTCGTAATCGGGAGTTCTTACAACCTCTGCGTTGAAAGGATAGACCTCTGCAAGATCCTGAGGATAGGAGCCAAACGGTGGTTTGAACATCATAACATTATCGTATTCCCTATCCTTTTTTGTGGGATATGACCTTATAAGTACCGAACCTTTTAATGTAAGTCTTTCAAGATTTTTGTTGAAACGCAGGACTTCAGGTCTCTTTGAGGATTCCGGTCCGCAGTAGAAGAAAGTTGATTTGGATGAGGGATCACACTCTTCAAGCCATGGGGAATAATTGTACATTTGTTTTAATGCCTCAAGCATCCTCGGATGTGAACGGCAGCGCTGTTCAACAAGTTCCAGCAAATTACCTTCCCATATAGCCTGCTTGACCTCGCGCATCTCCTCGAAAGTTACATAGAGATTATGTCGTGCAAGGAGCTCGGTGCAGTTGTGAGCCTTTTTCAATTCTTCTGCCGTGTGGTCAATACATACGGGACACGAACATGGCAGATATTTGAGCTGATCCACATGATATGTACCCCTTGAAGTAATGTAGCGCCTGTCCTTTGCATATAGTGCATATGCCGCCGAATCAAAGAGGTCACATCCAAGAGCAACAGCAAGTGCGAACATCATTGGGTGTCCGGCACCGAAAAGGTGTACTGGTGCTGCGGGATCAAGACCTTTCTTGGCAGAAGCAATTACATCCACAAGGTCAGCATAACGATAGGATTCCATTAAAGGAACAACGGCGCCGAATGGATATACTTCAAAACCCATACCAGAAAGCTCACGTGCACATTCCTCACGAAGATCCTTGTAAACGGCACCCTGTACAGGACCTGCAAGAAGCATACTTCCCTGTACAAATTCTCTTGCTTCTCTTAGGCGTTCGATCGTGATATCCATGTCTTGCTTTGCCTTCTCATAGGTTACATCAGGATGTGTGGGAATGTCCAGAGGAACTCCGATATCTGTTCCTATCTTCTGCTGGAAATCGATTATCTCCTGATTTGTAACCTCTACTTCTCCGTAAACTGATAGCTGGAAAGAACCGGAGTCAGTCATGATTGGTCCATCAAAATCGAGCAATGAATGCAGACCATCCGCGAGTGCTTTTTCTCTTAGCTCATCCTTGCGGTAGATGATGTATGAATTGGTGATAAGTATCTCAGCACCGAAATCCCTCATCTCGGAAGGTTTTATGGTCTGGAGATTCGGATTGATTACAGGCATTACGGTAGGAGTTTCAATCACACCGTGTGGAGTTGTCAGTTTACCTATGCGCCCTGCTGCATCCTTGTGTGTTATATCGAATTGTGACATGAGCCTGTAGATGAGGTTAAGATGTATTTAAAGTTCCTCCCGGGAGGGTACAACATATATTATAAAGTTTCAGGCATCATTATATAATATGTACGAACTGCACACCCCGGTTGATATCAAAGCTGTAGCTAAGTACATGGGATATTTTTTCATAGCTTTTACATTCGTGCTCACCGTTCCTATGATAGCCGCATTCATATTAAGGAATTTTGAAGCCGGGGTTTATTATGGAATTACTGCCATTACGGTTTTCATTGCAGGATATGCTATCTACCGTTCTCTGCCGGACTATGAGCTCGAGACAAAAGAATCACTGATTATCGTAGCTCTGGTTTTCCCGGTCTCTGCATTCCTGAGCGCAATACCCATGTCACTATCAACAGGTATGCCATTTTTTGATGCTTTTTTTGAAAGCGTATCCGCAGTAACTACAACAGGACTCAGTGTTGCACCTGCTGATCCGGGACCTGTTTTCCTTTTTGCACGCTCATGGGGCCAATGGGTAGGTGGCATAGGAATAATTCTTGTGGTCCTTTCCGTTCTGATAAGTCCGGGAACTACAGCATACAGGATATACAAGGCTAACTATGGGGATATGAAGATAAAACCAACTGTCATATCCACCACACGTACACTTGGCAAGGTCTACATAATCATTACATTGATATCGATAATACTTTTGATACTAAGCGGGATGAGCCTCTTTGATTCTATATGTCATGCCCTGTGCTCTGTATCCACCGGAGGATTCTCTACACAGACAGACAGTATAGGTGCGTATCAGGGGAATACGATACCTGTTGCCATCAGCATATCATGTCTTCTTGGAGCAGTTAGTTTTGTACTGTACCCTTATCTGCTTAAGAAGCCGAAAAAATTCTTCATGAACAAAGAATTGAGATATTTTCTTTCATTTATTGTGCTTAGTTCAATGTTATTTGCGTTTACGCTGTCAAGGGAGAATTTAGTACATGATACGTTCAAAGACAACCTGTTCCAGATAATCTCTGCAGCTACGACAGCTGGTTTTTCTACACTGGACCTGTCCGTTTTGTCTGAGGCATCAAAGTCTGTGTTGATATTTATGATGTGGATCGGTGGCAACATCGGATCAACAGCAGGTGGTATCAAGGTATTCAGAATAATTTTGCTCTTTAAAGTTGTCCAGAATGTGCTTCTCAGGTTGTTCCTGCCAAGAGAGACTATAACGCCAATGAAAATAGAAGACCATGTTATAGAAAGTAATGAAATATACAACCTGGTTACATTTATGCTGTTTTACACACTGATACTTGTGGCATCTTCTTTCATATTCATGCTGTATGGAGTGAACACTTCCAGTGCGCTTTTCGAAGCATCCAGTGCTCTGGGCACAGTAGGATTATCATCAGGAGTTACCGGTGCAACAATGCCTTTTGTGTTAAAAGCAGTACTGATAATAAACATGCTTTTCGGCAGAATAGAAATAATACCATTGATGCTTCTTTTCATGCCAGGTACATGGATAAATAGAAAAAGGAATAACAAAAGGATAGTGAAAATATGAGAGTGATCGTTGTAGGTGCCGGTTCACTGGGAATTCTTCTGACAAAGAACATGATAGAGCAGGGAAAGGAAGTCATACTTATCGAAAAGGATGAGGGAATAGCTAAAGAGCTTGCTGAAACCTTTGACTGTACAGTAATAAATGCAGAAGGCACAAGGCCTGATATCCTGGAAAAGGCAGATCTTGAAAAGGCAGATGCCATCGTTGCCTGTACAAGCAATGATCAGAATAACATTCTCATAGCTTTGATAGCAAGGGATGCAAAGGTCGGGAAGATAATAATCAAAATAGACGATAATCAGTTCATGGATGTTGCCAACAAGCTGGGATTTTATTATATGATAAATCCCTCAAGTATTTCATCCAGATATATAGCAGATGTGCTCAGGGGAATAAATACTATCGAACTGAGTAACCTGGTACGTTCTAATGTCCGTTTCATGGGAGTAATAGCCACCGAGGAGGTTATTGATAAGAAACTTTCCGAGATATCATTGCCTGAAGATAGTGCATTTATAGGGCTTTATCGCAAAAATGATTTTATTCTGGCAGAGAAGGATCCGAAATTGATGGAAAAGGATGAAGTCATTATTGTTACCAGATCAGAGTTGATACAGGATGTCAATAACGTTATGGGGAGAAGAATAGAAGAATGAAAAGTTGTATAGCCTGCATATATATTTTTAAATTATCTGTGCCGCGCTTTGCGCGTGACAGATTTATGCTTTACTGACAAAACAAAAAGATATTCATTTTAATCTTTATTTGATCAAGATCATTAAAAGGTTAGAGTTCCATCTATGCATTTACTCAAGTATTGCAGGAAAAAGCAGG
>JAASSR010000097.1 GCA_021767785.1 Methanolobus sp. | reverse complement strand
CATATCCGTAATTCCATTATAGGTGACACACTTGTTCGCATACTTAAAAAAGCAGGATATGAGGTAGAAACCCAGTATTATGTCAATGACATGGGCAGACAGATAGCCATAGTTTCATGGGCTCTCTCACTTTTTGATTTTGATCTTTCAAAGAAACCGGACCATGCAATAGCAGATGTCTACATAAAGGCAAATGAGATACTCAACGAAGAACCTGAAAAGATTGCGGAGATCGATAGGCGAATGCAGCTTGTCGAAAGTGGTGATGAAGAAACGATCAGGAGTTTTGATAAAGCCGTTGATTTTGCAGTTTCAGGCATCCAGCAGACACTTTCCCGCATGAATGTCAGTCACGACAGTTTCCCGCATGAATCTGCTTATATCCGCTCAGGTGCGGTTTCCAGAATTATTGAAGAAATAAAGGCAACTGGTAGAACCGAGAATGATGACGGTGCTCTTGTTATTGATCTTTCAGATTATGGTTTTGAAAAGACCCTGGTTATTCAGCGTAGTGACGGAACATCCCTCTATACAACACGTGATCTTGCCTACCATGAATGGAAAGGTGAGCGTGCCGACAGGATGATAGATGTACTGGGTGCAGACCACAAACTCATATCAGGGCAGCTTAAAGCAACCCTTAATGCCATAGGTAAACCAGAACCGGAAATAGTTATTTTTGAATTCGTATCACTCCCAGAAGGTTCCATGAGTACACGCCGTGGAAAGTTTATCTCTGCCGATGACCTGCTGGACAAAATAGAACAACAGGCTTTTGTAGAAGTTGATAAACGCAGACCTGAAATGGAAGATGATTTCAAGAAAAAGGTTGCCAGAATGGTGGGGATCGGTGCTGTCAGGTATGACATCGTTAAAGTATCACCTGAAAAGTCCACGGTTTTCGACTGGAAAGAAGCACTTGACTTCGAAAAGCAGGGAGCACCTTTCATACAGTATTCCCATGCAAGGGCATGCAGCATACTCAAAAAAGCTGAAGAGGAAGGTAAATGGGATCCATCAGTGAGTATTGATCCTTCACTTCTGACCGAAGATACGGAGCTTGATCTTATAAGGAAAATGGCTTCTTTTGATAGCATCATCGATATTTCTGCAAGGGATCTTAAACCTCATACACTAGCTATCTATGCCAGGGAACTTGCAGAAGCCTTCAACCAGTTCTACAGGTTCGTACCTGTAGTAAGTGCTGAAGAGGTTGATATAAGAGCAAGCAGGCTGGCTCTTGTAAACTGTGCAAGGATCGTTCTTGCAAACACTCTGGACACACTTGGTATTGATGCGCCTGAATCAATGTGAGAAAGTGATCTTTCTCATACATCTCTTTTTTCAAAAGCATAAAAAAATCAAGTCTCATTTCTTAAGATCAAATACCCATCGGCTTATACCAGGGGCAACATTGCCGCATCTACGATGAAACAGGACTTCAAATCCCATGTTCTCATACCTGCCGATCAGTTCCGTTATCTTTTCCCTTGGTTTAAATGTATAGAAGTGTACATATCCTCCTTTTTTTACAAGTGAAGAAATTGATTCAAGAAAATGGTCCATACCATAGGGTGTGGGGATTATTGCCCTGTCAAATCCTTTTTTGATGATTGAGGGGATATCATTGGCATCTGCATTGATTATATTTATCTTATCTTCAACTCCGTTGAGCCTGCAGTTCTCTGCAAAGGATCTACAGGCACAGCCGTTCATTTCCACTGCAACTACGTTATCAGCAGACGTTGCTGCAGGGATTGCAAAAGGTCCGACCCCACAGAAAGGTACAAGGATGTTCTCATTTTTTTGTACAAGGGACGCAACTCTTTTCCTTTCAAAGGAGAGTCTTCCGTTGAAGAAAGATTGCCTGAGATCAATTTTATAAGAATAACCAAACTCCTTGTGTATGGTTTTAGTGCTGCTACCTGCAATGATCTCAAAGTCTGCAACTCTCCTGTCTCCTTCAAGTTTTGAGATCTTGTTCAGTACAGTCCGGATATTCTGCATCCTTCCCATGATGGCACGGGCTATATCTCCGTTGTACTTTTCCATTTCTTCGGGAACCGATACAACAGCAATATTTCCTATGATATCAAAACGATTGGGCAATTTATTAAGTTCGTTTTCTGGTATAATGCCTTTCAGATCATCCTTCAGACTCATTTTTATGTTCCTTTCTGTTTTTATTCAACAAAGGATTAAAACTATTGCCGCATAATCTGTTCAGGAGATGAAATATGCCGGAAACCGCTGTGGAGATTATTCAGTTCAGACTCATTGAGGATGTTGATGAGAATGAATTCCTTGCAGCATCAAATATTATGATGAAAGAACTTGCTTCATTTGAGGGTTTTATTAGTCGTGAGCTGTTAAAAAAAGATGACGTAAAATGGGTTGATATTCTTTACTGGGAAAATATGGATTCTGCACTGAAAGCTGCAGAAAGTGTCTTTGAAAGTTCTTTGTGTCTGGAATATTTCAAGTATATAAAAGAGTCAAGTATGATAACCGGTCGTTACTCGATCTGTCAGCATTTCGAATTATGATTTGAAATCTGATTGCAATTATAATTTGCTTCTGATTTTACTTATTTGGTTTTTGATCTATGTTTTCATATTTATTCTCCGGCATGGACCGGAGTCACTTTCTTTTCCAGTATTGTAAAGGACAGGTCAATAAATATTGCAAGCATTATCGCAGGTATGGCACCTGAAAGAAGAGTGTTTGTGTTATAACCGATTAATCCCTGAAATATTATCTCTCCCAGGCCACCGCTGCCGATGAATGCAGTGAGCACTGCAATACTGTTAGCAAGGATACCTGCAAACTTGATTCCGGCGAACATTGCAGGATATGCATTTGGCAGTCTGATGTAACGGTGTATCTGCCACTGGTTCAATCCAACTCCTTCTGCGTAATCTATCAGTGCGGGGTCTACATTGGTAAGGCCGATATAGGTATTTTTTACGATGGGAAGCAGTGCACGTAACATTATAGCAACTAGTGCAGGTGTAAACCCGATTCCAAGCAAAGGTACCATGATGGCAACAACAGCAAAACTAGGGACTGCCTGTACCAGATTTGCAAATTTCATGACAACAAGTTCAAGCTTTTTGCTGTAGAGGGCTGCAAACGCAAGAGGAATGGAAACCAGAATACTCACAAATAATGTGGTGTACACAAGAACAACGTGTTCCCATGTGGCATCGAGTACAGTTTCAAGGACTACCATGTTCCGTACCTCTCCTGAAGTTTTTTCTCGATCATACCTGCAAAGCTATCAAGGAAGACTGCAAGTATTCCTGTCCATAATCCTGCAACAAGAATAGCGTCTTTCTGGTAGAGCTGGATACCGTTCTGCAGTACGGTTCCCAGTCCTCCGGCAGCCACCAGTCCTCCAAGGGTCACAACACCCATACAGAAGACAAGTGCAATGCGGATTCCCCCGGCTATAAGTGGTAATGACATGGGAATCTTTACCTTTAGCAGTGTTTCCCGGGGTGAAAGGCCTATGGCTTCAGCAACGTAGGTGTATTGCTCGTCCACACCTTTCAGACCTGTGTAAGTGTTCCTTGCTATGGGAAGTATTGAATAAAGTACACATGCGGCAATAGTGGGTCCTGCACCAAGTTTAAGGATCGGAAGTAGTAGCACTATGAGTGCAAGATCAGGTATGGTCTCCACGATGTTAAGGAAATTAAGTACCGGATTTGCAGTCCTTTGCTTCATGTATATGAAAATACCAATGGAAACGCCAATTATTATGGACAATATCAGTGCCAGACTGAACATTTGTAAATGCTCAATAGTACGTATGGTCATCAGATGTCTGCTCCAGACATCAGCTACAGTCTGTATTGTCAGCATATTATTACCCAGTCAAAAGTTTACTTTTCCGTATTTTCATATAAGTTTCAGCAATACTTCATCAGATACCAGTATACCGACAGGTTCTCCGGAGTTCATGACAACTGCAAGGTATTCTCCACTGTTCTTTAATTCCGAAAGTGCAAAAGCTACAGAATCCTTTGGTTGAAATGTTTTTATGGGTCTTGCAATATCAATCAGTTTTTGAGACTTGCTTTTGCATTTCATAAGGTCGACCATTGTGACCTCACCCAGAAGTTTTTCTCCCTCGAACACAAAAGCATTTTCTATTTCCCTTTTTGTCATTTCATCTACAGCATCACAGACTTCGGTATTCCCTTCAAGGACGTATTTATTCTCAAAAGGAGACATCAGGTCTTTGACCCTGAGAGTATCCATATGTTTGAATTTACGCTGTGTGTCAACGATGTCCGCAACAAGATCGTTTGCAGGATTAAAGATCAGTTCTTCCGGAGGTCCGACCTGCACAAGTTCCGCCTGGTTCATTATTGCTATCCTGTCTCCAAGAACCAGTGCTTCCTCTATATCGTGTGTTACAAATACAATGGTACGGTTTATTTCATCCTTGATCTTAAGGAACTCTTTTTGTAACTGTTTACGCAATATGGGATCAAGAGCTCCGAAAGGCTCATCCATCAAAAAGAGAGGTGGATCCATTGCCATGGCTCTGGCAAGTCCGACCCTCTGCTGTTGCCCGCCACT
Organism: Methanolobus sp.; assembly: GCA_021767785.1. Classification (GTDB taxonomy): domain Archaea; phylum Halobacteriota; class Methanosarcinia; order Methanosarcinales; family Methanosarcinaceae; genus Methanolobus. The sequence continues at coordinate 2,953 of JAASSR010000097.1, read as the reverse complement.
CAATTGTCCGGGATATCTGTCCATGAACATCTCAGGCGGAAGTGAAACAAAATTCAACAGCGTTTTAATACGCTCTAATTGTTGCTTTTTTTCCCATCCTTCCAGCTTTGGTACCAGTCCTATGTTCTCTCCTATTGTCATATGAGGAAATAGACCTATGTTCTGGATAACATAACCGATATTACGACGCAGACGGACCGGATCAACATCCTTTGTGTCAAGACCGTTTATTGTAACATTTCCGGAGTCCTGCTCTATCATCCGGTTTATCATTCTGAGTGTTGTTGTCTTTCCGGAACCACTTGGTCCTATCAGGATCAGAAGTTCTCCTCCCTTTATTTCAAGGTCAAGATCTTTTACTGCGAAGGAGTTACCATACCTTTTTGTAATCCCGGTAAACCGTATGGAATCTATTCTGTCAAACAGCCTTTTGCTTTGCATATATTGACCCTGATATCGTGTTTAAAAATAAGAAGAAGGAAAGGATTATTCCTGTTCTTCTATAATTCCTTCTTCAACAAGGAAATCATATGCGATATCTCTTGGTTCTCTTTGCTCAATGTCAAACTGATAGTTCAACTGCCTCATGGTATCGGTATCTATTGCGCCATCGAGTTTTTCCATTGCTGTGATAGCATCAGGGTTTTCCTGTGCGAATTCTTCTGTAACCAGGAGAATAGCATCATAAGGTGGTAAAGCGTTCTTATCGTCCTCAAGTACCCTGAGGTTAAATACCTCATTCCTTGTATCTGTGGTATAAGCAGAGATAGCATCAACCTCATCGTTCTTTATGGCTTCGTACATAACAGTGGCAACTGCTTGTTTGTAGTCCATGAACTCAAAGCCATATACCTCAGCGATACGTGGGAGTCCGTCCTCGCGTGTGGCAAATTCAGGATCAGTACCAATGGTCATCTCTGCAGCATAAGGTTCAAGATCACTTATTTTTGTTATATTGTTCTCTTCAGCCCAGTCTTCCTGCACAGCAATAGCATATGCATCCTCAAAACCGAGATTGCTTACGATCATAACTCCTTCTTCACTGAGCCCTTCTTCTGTCATGTCATAAACTACTTCTCTGTCCCAGTCATCAAGCTGGCTCAGGTTAAGTATCTGACTGTAGGCGGTACCTGTATATTCTGCATATGAATGTATCTGACCGGCCTTTAATGCTTCATAATTGACAAATGTTCCACCAAGCCCCTGCTTAACGTCGGTCTCATACCCGGCATCTTCAAGGACCAGGGCTGTCATATGAGCAAGAATATATGATTCCTGGAATAGCTTTGATCCGATAACTACGGTTTCTTTTTGTTCTTCATTATCTGTTGGTTCTTCAGTACATCCGGCTGCAAAAATCGCCAAAAATAGCATTAATATTACTAAGATGGTCTTTCTCATTATAAACACCCCGAAAATCGATGGTATCAGCTAAATACAAAACCTCAACGACTTCCCTGTAATATACATTAAGTGTATTTTTTATAAATGTATCTATTCTGGATGGTGTGGAAAACTGCATGGATCAGCGTTAAATCAAAAAGTAAAATTCTGCAAAGTAGATACTTCGGCTGCAATAAAATCTAAAGGAAGAAAGAGGCACCTATTATAATGAACAGGATTCCGGCAGCAGTGGAAATTGTTTTCTTGTTTATCTTTTCCATCATTATTTTTCCTACATACACAGCAATTGCTGACAGTATGAATAATGCAAAAATCACTCCTATAAAGACCAAAACCGGATCGTATTGAGTGGCAAAAAGAGCAGATGTAAGTTGTGTTTTATCTCCCATCTCTGACACGAATATAAGACCAAAACCGGATATAAAAGGGTTTTTTAAACCATAAGAATCACTGCTTTCATCATCTTCTTTGTTCAGCAGGGTATACAAACCAAATATTATGAATAGAACGCCTGCGCCTATACGTACGTAGTCCATTGGAACCCTGTCAGCTATAAAATTGCCCAAAAGAATCGCAAGACCATCTGTTAATATAAATGCAAGCATCACACCTGCAAGGAGTGCAGTATAATTTTTTGTCTTGGTAGATAATACTAGGACAGCAAGCTGTGTTTTATCACCCAGTTCAGCCAGTCCTACAAGAAGAAAAGGAATCAACAGATCTTGAAGCATGTTTTTGACATGACATACATCCTATTTATACTTCCGGTTATGAAAATAGATATTCCACATATCCATGTTTGAATTTGATTTGAGCTTAAGAAAGCAAATCTGAATTTTCAGATATCACAGAGATTATTTTTTAATTTCTCTGTCAGCTTTATGTTTTCCGAATAATCTACAGGAACATCAATTAACCAGATACCTCCGGAACTGAGTGCTTCTTTAAGTCTGGTTTTCAATTCTTCTGTACTTTTGATCTTTACCCCTTTTGCACCAAAACTCTGGGCAAGTGTAACAAAATCAGGGTTTGTAAAATCAATTCCCATTGTCTGATTGAAAGTTTTTCTTTCATGCCATTCGATGAGTCCGTATTTCGAATCGTTGAATATGACAACAACAAAATTACATCCGAGTCTTACTGCGGTTTCAAGATCCTGCAGGTTCATAAGAAAACCTCCGTCTCCTGCAATAGCTACAACTTTCTTTTCAGGTTTGACAAGGCTTGCTGCAATTGCACCCGGAAGTGCGAATCCCATACTTGCAAGACCATTTGATATGAATACGGTATTGGGTTCATAGGCAGGGAAAAGACGACCTACCCATAATTTGTGAGCGCCCACATCACTGATCACGATATCATCTCTGCCAATGGATTCTCTGACGTCACTGATTATTTTCTGGGGTCTGACAGGAAACACTGTGTCTTCAGTGTAAGCCTCGATCTCAGCTTTCATTCTCATGCGGACCTTTGTGAACCTATCCTGCATTTTATCTCTAAAATGGCAGTGTTGCCGGAGGTTGAAAAGAGCCTGTCTGATACTGCCTAT
>JAASSR010000002.1 GCA_021767785.1 Methanolobus sp. | reverse complement strand
GATTTGGTCTATGCACCCTGGAATAAAGTTGGCAGCATCACTACATACGAAAATGCTGTCAGAGATCACATAGATATGATCCGCAGCCACACCACCGATGCATCTATCCGTGTGGTTATAGATTGCGGCGGCGGAGCAGGTGGAACAATAACACCTTTCCTTTTGCGTGAGATAGGATGCGAGATCATCACACTGAATTCCCAGATTGACGGACATTTCCCTGCACGTGATCCGGAGCCCAATGAAAAGAACCTGTGGATGCTGAAAAAAGCGGTAAAGGGTTTCGATGCTTCCCTGGGAATAGCTCATGATGGTGATGCCGACAGAATGATGGCTGTTGATGAGAAAGGAGAACTCCTTTCCGGTGACGAACTGCTTGCTATCTTTGGACGCTTTGAATGTAAAAATAATCCGAAGATCGTTGTTCCAGTTGACACATCGATGATAGTTGAGGATGCAATGCCGGGTTCCACTATTGTTCATACAAGGGTCGGAGACGTTTATGTTGCCGAGGAAATGAAGAAACTGAAAGCTGATTTTGGTGGTGAGCCTTCAGGAAGCTGGATATTCCCAAGGATCTCCTATTGCCCGGATGGGATCTATGCGGCAGCCTTACTTGTTGATATTGTGAAAAAGAAAAAACTCTCTGAGCTCAGAGCTGAGCTTCCGAAGTATCCAACACTTAGAAGCACTGTTGCATGTGACAACGATAAAAAAGCAGCAGTAATGCAGGATGTCAGCGCAAAGCTTGAAGATATGGGTAATGTTTCAAGCATAGACGGTATAAGAGTTGATATGGAAGAGGGATGGGTGCTCGTCAGGCCTTCGGGAACTGAAGCAAAGATAAGGATCACAGCAGAAGCCAGACAGAACGTTGAAGAACTGCATATTAAGATAGAGAGTATAGTAAAGGAGTGCCTCCAATGAAAGTGGTAATTCTGGCAGCCGGTGAAGGCACACGTATGAGACCACTCACCGTTTCGAAACCCAAGGTGATGCTGCCTGTTGCCAATAAACCGATGATGGAACATACGATCAATGCAGCAACCGAGGCAGGTATTAAGGATTTTCTGATCGTGACCGGTTATCATGAAGATACGATCAAAGATTACTTCAAAGGTGGAAAAGATCTTGGTATAAATATAGAGTATGTGCATCAGGAAGAGCAACTGGGAACTGCAAATGCCATAGGTTGTGCAAAAGACTTTGTCAAGGGTCATTTCATTGTGCTAAATGGTGATATGCTCGTGAGTACAGAACACATATCCCATCTTATGTCACGAAAAGAAGATGCAATAATAAGTGTAAAGAAAGTTGAAGATCCTTCTCATTTTGGTGTCATCGAAAACAAAGGGAACAAAGTTACACACATCATTGAAAAACCAAAAGATCCACCTACAGACCTTGCAAACGCAGGTATATATCTTTTCCATGAAGCTATTTTCGATTATATTGAAAAAACCGGAAAATCGTCAAGAGGAGAATACGAAATTACCGATTCACTCCAGATGATGATAGATGATGCTCTTAATGTCGGATATGAAATTCTGGAAAAAGAATGGATAGACATTGGAAGACCCTGGGATATGCTGGATGGCAACAAGATACTGCTTGAAAATGTGAGAAATAGCTGTGAAGGGACTATAGAACCCAATGCAACTCTGCATAATAACGTGAAAGTGGGAAAGAACACGATCATCAGGAACGGTGCCTATATCATTGGCCCTGTTGTAATTGGCGACAACTGCGATATCGGTCCCAACTGTTTCATCAGACCTTCAACTGCGATCGGTAACGATGTCAGGATAGGTAATGCCGTAGAGGTCAAGAACAGTATAATAATGGATGGCACGAATATCGGACATCTAAGTTATGTTGGTGACAGTGTCATAGGCATGAACTGCAACCTGGGTGCCGGAACTAAAGTTGCAAACCTCAGGCACGATAATAAGAACGTAAGGTCTGTGATCAAAGGCAAGGTAGTTGATACCGGGAGAAGGAAACTAGGTGTAATAATGGGGGATGATGTCCATACAGGCATCAATACCAGCATAAATATCGGCACTGTTATGGAAGCCGGAAGTTCCACAATGCCCGGTGAAGTCCTTATGCACAAAAGAAAAACTAATTAAGGCTCGTTGCCATCTTAATTCCGGAGATTCGGATGAACTTTAATATCGAGATGCAAAAGCTCAAGGAACTGGCACGGGAAGCGGCAGATATAATAGAGAAATACGAACATGTACGTGTAATTTCTCATAATGATGCAGACGGCCTTACAGCAGCCGGAATAATCTGCCAGGCTCTTATGAGACAGAATATCCGTTTCCATGCATCCATTGTGCCACGTCTGGATAGTTCCGTTGTTGAAATGATAAAGGGGACCACAGCGGATGATGATCTTGTGATTTTCTGTGATATGGGAAGTGGGCAGTCAGATGTAATTTCCGGGATCAAGCAGGATATTGTTATACTTGATCATCATGTTCCTGTGGGTGAAACACCTGCAAAAGTGCTTGTTAACCCTCATCTTGTGGGTATCGACGGTGCAATGCATATATCCGGATCCGGAACAACTTTTTTTGTGGCAATGGAAATGGAACCTGCAAATGTTGACCTTGCAGGATTGGCCATTGCAGGTGCTGTGGGCGACAAGCAGATATTCAGTACCCTTAACGGCCATATTCTTGAAGAAGCTGTGAACGCCGAGGTGGTATCGGTAAAGAAAGGACTGAAAGTTGGTGACGGGGATATTGCAAAGGTGCTTGAGTACACACCTGAACCATATCTAGATATAACTGGTGACAGCGAGAAGATAGATCAGTTCCTGGATTTCCTTGGAATTGAAGGGAATATCGAAGACCTTAATCCTGCTCAGACAAAAGCATTGACCTCTGCTGTTGTGCTCAAACTTACAAAGAATGCAAGTCCTGAGGCTGTAGATGCTGCAATTGGTGATATATATATTCTTAATAAAGAGATTGTTTCCAATGTATACGACCTTGTTGCAATCCTGAACACATGCGGTAAAGAAGAAAAATATGGCATGGGACTTTCCATATGTATGAAAGATAGAACCCACCTTGAAGAAGCCAGTGAAATGACGATCAAACACCAGAAGACCATAGTTGAGAATATCAAAAAGAGCATGGAAATTGCTAAACAGGGCAATAGTATCAGTTACCTGATAGGTGAGAATATGGAATCAACAGGTATGATTGCCAGTACCTTTGTCAGATATGTAAATCCTGATATGCCTTTTGTCGCGGTTAATCAGGTGGACGAGCTTGTTAAGGTTTCAGCAAGAGGTACCCGCGCATTGGTGGAGAAGGGACTTGATCTCTCTTTTGCTCTTCGTGAAGCTGCAAAGTCTGTTGGCGGTGAAGGCGGTGGACATAATGTAGCCTCAGGTGCTTCCATTCCACCGGGAACTGCCGAGCAGTTCATTGCTAAAGTTGATGAAATAGTTGCAGAACAACTTCCGAAGCAGGAGCAGAGTGAATGAAGATAGAGACTACTATTGAATTTAAGGATGAAGGTGCCATTCAGGTAGCAAAGAGAATTGCAAATTCGCTGGCTCCTGATAATCTGATCAATATGCATACAGAGGTAAAAGATGATAATGTCTGCATCCATATTTCAACCGAAAAGATGACTTCTCTCATAGCTACTGTGGATGATCTGCTGATGAATGCAAAACTGGCAGAAGAAATAGCAGAAGATCTGGAAGAATGAACCAGATATCCTGATTTTCGATTTTAATCCTTCTGATATCATTTCCAGAGATGCCGGTTACTATCGATCAGATCTTTCTGTTCCCCGATCCTTGAACGTTGGTAAATAAGTGCTGCCGGGTGGTATATTTTCAAAAGGGTGTATTTGCCATCCACATATTCCGGAACCCCCCATTCAAGTTTTTTCCCATCGCAGAAGGCTTTTTCTGCGGTATTTCCAAGCAGTATTATCACTTCAGGGTCAAGTAGTTCTATCTGTGCTTCAAGAAATGGTTTACAGGCCTTGATCTCACTTTTAAGGGGATTGCGGTTATCAGGAGGACGACATTTGACCGCGTTAATTACTGCATAGCCATAATCTGAAAGTCCCATGTACTCTATTATGTCATCAAGGTTCTTTCCGGCCCTTCCACAAAAAGGGACCCCTGTTTCATCTTCTTTCCTGCCGGGTGCCTCGCCGATAAAAACAACCTGAGGGTTTCTGGAACCTTTGCTGATAACCTTGTTGGTGACCGTTTCATGAAGCTGGCAGTCGGTACATTCCAATATTTCTTTTTCGATACCTTCAAATCCCATTTTTACAAGTTCGTTAACTGACCTGACTGCCATATAATAACCTCACTTTGATTTTTATTTAAGAATTATTAAACCATACTTACTTCAGTTTTCTGTCTTCAATTCTTCCATGAAATGTATCTGTTCTGAAATGAATGTATTATACGAAGCATCAATTCCCAGTTTCTTTGCTCTTAAAACTATTGCACCATTGAGGAAATCGATCTCTGTTGTTCTGCCGGAAATGATATCCTGGTACATGGATGAATGGTGCTCTGCAGTATTCGGCAACTGGAAATCATACAGGAAAACCAGATATTCATCTGCTGTATTCCAGGGAAGAACAACACCCTCAGCTCTCGCAACCATAAAAGCCTCTTTCACAATATTCATAATAATATTCCATGAGTGTGTGTTCTCAAGTTTTCCACAGAGACATTTACCCGTGCATCGCCACACCACTCAAATCCAGTGATAATGGTACCTCCTGCACCTAATATAAGGACTTTCATATAGCACCTCTTTTTGTTTTAGATGAGTTTTTTCCATTAAAAGAATAACTCCCAGGTACCAGCCAGTTAAGAGAAGCTCTTAATTAGCAAAAGATACATCATGCATAGCGTAACCAGAGAGCTGGAAATAATAATTAATAATAAAAGTAATTATAAAAGCATTTACTGCTGCTTGCTTATCTCATATCATAATCACAAAGAGGAATGGAAATCTATGGAAGCAAAGAAAAGAGATGAATGCTGTCCTGCAGACAAACCGGAAGGTGTCGGAAGTAAAATGAATTTCAGATTCAGGCTTGAATGTTCACTTAAAACAAGTTCCGATGCAACAAAGGCTTCAGATTTTATCGGAGAATACATCCATGAAGCAAATCATAGTATCCTTACCAGAGGAGCACCAGAAGGACAGGGTGCAAAGGTCACAGGATGGAAAGTAGAAGGCGACAGGATAAAGCTCATCATCGAATCCGGCAGGCATGTGCGTGTACATGATGCACTGCTTCGTATGAGAAAGCCACTTGCCGGTAGGCTTGGCAAAGGATTCAAAATAGGTATCCGCGGCATAGAGGTTGAATCATATACCATCGAAGTACCTTCTGAAAATGAACTTCCTCCAATGAAGATCCCATATGTTTCAGAGATTACATACGAAAAAGGAATTCTCAAACTGACTCTTGATGTTGATGAATCTGCAATGTCAAACCGTGTTCCTGACAGGATCCTTTCGCTTATGGAGGATAAGATAGAGCAGCAGTCCTATGGTGGAAAGACAGAGCACTGGAATGTCCTCTGGCAAAGCGAGAAGAAAGAACATAAGTTCACTGAAGATCCTACAAAGGCGATGATGGAAGCCGGCTGGCTTAAAAGAGGTGCCAGCAGGGGACAGTGGATCCATGGCCCGCAGTCCACACGGATGTTCAGGACCTTTGAAAGAATAGTTCTTGAGGAACTGCTGGAGCCACTGGGATACAGGGAAATGATCTTCCCGAAACTCGTACCATGGGAAGTATGGCAAAAATCAGGACATGCAAAGGGTGTATATCCTGAGATCTATTACGTATGTCCTCCGAAGACCAGAGACCCTGAGTTCTGGGAGGAAGTCATTGATCACTATAAGGTGACACATGAAGTTCCAACCGAACTTATCAAGGAAAAGATAGGAGAACCAATTGGTGGACTTTGCTATGCACAGTGTCCCCCTTTCTGGACATACCTGCAGGGTGAGACAATACCGACAGATGAGTTCCCGATAAAAGTGTTCGACAGATCAGGAACCTCTCACAGATATGAAAGCGGTGGCATTCACGGTATGGAACGTGTTGATGAGTTCCACAGGATCGAGATACTCTGGCTGGGAACAAAGGAACAGGTAATAAAAACAGCAAATGAACTCCATGATAGATATATGCATATCTTCAACGAAATTCTTGACCTTGAATGGAGAAAAGCATGGGTAACACCATGGTTCATGGCACAGGAAGGACTTACCGGAGTTTCCGAGCAGACAGAGACCGGTACAACTGATTATGAAGCAGTCCTGCCATACCGCGGAGAGGACGGAGAATGGCTGGAGTTCCAGAATGTCAGTGTAAATGGTAATAAATATCCTTCAGGATTCAATGTCAAATGCCAGTCCGGCGAAGAACTCTGGTCCGGATGTTCAGGCGTGGGACTTGAAAGGTGGGCTTCCGCCTTCTTTGCACAGAAAGGACTGGAACCTGAGAACTGGCCTGAGGAATTCAGGAAAAGAGCAGGAAAAATACCCAGAGGGATCAGTTTCCTCTGAAACATCTCTTTTTTTTATTTTAAAAAATTGTATTCAACTTTGTGATCTGGCCTTACGTATCAGATCAATGAAGTCCGTTGTTTCCTTTTGCACATCATCACTGCAAACAATAGCAGAGATAGCCACCAGACTGTCAGCACCACCAAGAACAACACTTTCAGCGTTCTGCTTATTGATGCCACCGATGGCAACGACAGGAATCTTTATGGCATCCTTCACATCTCTAATGCTCTGCGTACCAATTCCATCACCGGCGTCCTTCTTAGTAGAAGTATTAAAGATAGGGCTCAGTCCGACATAATCAGCACCGCTTCTTTCCGCTTCCTGCGCCTCCTCCACATTGTGGACTGTCAGACCTATTATCCTATCCTGACCCAGAAGTTCTCTTGCAATATCTATCGGCATGTCATCCTGACCGATGTGAACTCCATCAGCATCCACGGCCCGGGCAACATCCACGCGGTCGTTTACAAGGAATATTGTTGTGTCACCACATATTTCTTTGATCTGTCGGGCTTCGAAGATCATATCCTTCGTGCTCACGGATTTTTCCCGGTACTGGATAATTATGCATCCGGCAGCAACAGCCTTTTCCACATCTGAAAGTGTGCCATTTTTAGAAAGTCCGGAGTCGGTTACAAGATAAAAATCAATTTCATCCAGCAATTTTCTTTTGTTGCTCATTGACCTCAGCACTCTTCGAAGTTCATCATGGATTGTGCTTTTTCATCTGAAAGGTTGAAAACTTCATCATAGAAATGCAACTTGAAAGTTCCGGGACCCTCTGATCTCACCGATGCCAGCTCACCGGCAATTCCGAAATAGCAAAGGGCATCTTTTGCAGCATCACAATAGTTTTCATTGACAGCTGCAAAAGAACCAATTACAGAAGCAGCCATACAACCCGTGCCTACTATCATACCCATGGACTCATGCCCATTCTTAACAACGTACGTCTTTCGACCGTCACTGATGATATCCTCTTTTCCTGTCATTGCAACAACGCATGACCTTGATTCTGCGAACTTCATTGCAACCTGCTTCGGATCTGCATCGATGGATGTTGCCTCAACACCTCTGGTCTGTTCGTCCTCACCTGCAAGTTTAGCAATCTCGGAATAATTACCTTTGATTATATCGATGCGAACAGAGTTGAGTATTTTAGCTGCCATATCATCACGAAAAGTCGTAGCACCAACACCTACAGCATCAAGCACTACGGGTATGTTCTTTTTGTTTGCAGCAGTGGCTGCTATGATTATTGAATCAATTAGTTCTGTTGTAAGAGTGCCGATGTTAAGAACAAGTGAGGATGCGATGCCTGTCATATCTGCAGCTTCTTCAGGTGCATGGGCCATAACAGGCAGAGCACCGAATGCTCTTGTAATGTTTGCGCAGTCGTAGATGGTTACCCAGTTGGTTATATGGTGTACCAGTGGTTTTGTTTCTCTTGTTTTTCCCAGTGGAAGATTCATGTCAAATATACTCCTCATTTAAGTTAGACTATATGTATATATCATGATTAACAATTGAGAACAAACCTAGAGGAATATTTACTAATATAGTTTGTGCTAATCAGTGTCACAAAATCAGATACAAAATATCTTAACCGATTTCTTTATATATAGACATGCCTAGTATAGAGAGCCAATTTATCAATGCATACCTTATTTCAGAATTACAAAAGACAGCTCGTTGAACATAGTTACAGATCACAATATTATCACCCATAATTAAATCATAATCATTCGGAGGAATTATTACTTGGCAAGGAAAGTGCAGAGAAAGTTAGACAAATGGAAGTCAAAGACATGGTACAACGTTGAAACACCGGAATTTATCAGCAGATCGAATATCGGTGTCACACCTGCAGAAGAACCTGAACAACTTATGGGACGTGTCGTTGAGACCACAGTCGGCGAAATTGCTAACGATTTCACAAAGCATAACACAAAGATCAGACTCGAGATCAGTGATGTAACCGGTGACATTGCAAACACCAGGTTCCTTGGTCACGAGATCACCACAGATTATCTGCGCTCTATTGTAAGACGTCAGACCTCAAGGATCGACTCAAATCTTGACGTTACAACAAAGGACGGATATGTCATAAGGGTAAAACCAATTTGCTTCACTGTAAAGAGGGCAAGATCAAGCCAGATTAAAAGCATCAGGGAAGTTATGAGTAAGATCACCATGGAACGTGCAGCAGAACTCAACTTCGAGCAGTTCATTGAAGAGGCCATCATGGGCAAACTTTCCGCAAATATTTACAGGAATGCAAAGACTATTTATCCACTCAGAAGAGTGGAGATCAGAAAGACAGAAGTTCTGTCTGTTCCTGCAAAGGCTTAAACTCATTTTTACATTGTAGAGCAAACAGCAGGTGGATCTCCACCTTCTTTACTATTTATTCCGAAACTCTCTCCTTACTCTCATATTCATCGCGGATGAGTTTCATCATTTTTTGGTTTGCATCAATAACAAAAGCACCTATGTAACCGCAGTACTTGCAGTGATAAAGACCTTCGGTGCCACCTGCCTCGTAATATAGATCAGAACTGCCACATACAGGACAGACCTCGGTAAGTTCTTCATCCTCGTCCAGGTCCGGATCATTCACCGCTTCGACATCATTATCTTCCATTATTACCCTCCTTTTGAAATACACAGTATTATAAAGGTAATGAAATATGGAAATTCAAATCATATCAAACTATCTGAAAGCTACCAGATAGTTCCTCCGGATACGGATAGAAAAATGTTTGTTCAGAGAGATATTGCACATTGAATTTATGCGCACAGGAAAGGAACCATTTTCTCAGTTCAAAGATAAAAGAACTATCCTCACGATATTGTTGCAGTTTTCGTATGAAGCTGAATTTCTCTGCTGCTGTCAGATGTCGGGAAAAATACCCGAATGCATGCATCAGAGCATTGACAGTAGAACCTGTTCCTGCAGGAGATGACAGTATATGCAACAAAAGGGACAGATAATTCTCATATACATCCTCTACAGGCAGGATGTCTCTGTTTGCAATAATATCTCCCATTGCAGCCATTATTTGCTTATTATATGCCATGAACAGGAGTTTGTTCTTTGTATGATATTCAATCAGCGAATGTATCTTTCCTGAAAGTGATACTTCCCTGAATGAAGCAAGAGAGAAGGTCCGGATCAGAAAATGATCCCTGAGAAGAGGATCCAGAATATCTTTTTCATCGATAACCGGAATATCAGAGTAGTTACTGAGCACTGCTTCGGCAAACAGACCATTTCCTTTGTTATGCAGAGGCTTATCATCATCAGGATTTTTGAATACTTTAGTGGTTCCCAGGCCACATGAAGGAGACTTTGACTTGAGAATGAAAGCATCAAAATCTTCAAGCTTATCAAGATAAGATCGTGAGAACTTCTGCATATTCTCAGTAATATTCAGATCTGTTGCCTGTTGGATCAGCTTCCTGTCACCATTATCAATAATAAATATAGGTTCTCTGGGAACACCCAGCCCGATATCACATTCAGGACATACATCAATGAATTCGACAAAAGGCTTCATATGTTCAATAAAAGGTGAAGGAATGATCTTGCCATCATATCTACAGTTGGCAAACCCGAGACATCTGCTTACCACAATAATCGGACGGGAAAAATTGGGATTCTCAGAATATTGCATGTGAAATAAAACAATGAACAACAAAAAAGAGTTTTTGGACAAACTCATCGAAGAAAAACAATAACAAAAAATAAAAAGGAAAGAAGAAAAACAAGTTCCTTTATTTGTGAGTATAATAAGCCACTACCTGCCCGTCCACAGAATCAATTCGACAGAAACCAAATCTTTCAAACTGAACGATCTTATCCAGTTCAGTGGTTACCTGCTTTTCTCCTACACCTGTAAACTCACCATCAGGTGAGAGGACCTTTACTGGAACCCCATCCACAGGAGCCCAGTGGATGATCCTCATCTTATCCTTTTTCACAGATTCTATGGAATCATTGAGATACTTTGCCTGCAGGGGTTCAGTGGAAGTAACTTCCACATTATACAGATCTTTGAGTCTGATCTTTGAGCCTGACTGGAGTTTTTCAGCGTCCTCCTTGCAAATGACTACCTGGTTCTTAATTTTGATCTCACGACATCCTCTGTCTTCAGTCGGATGAAGTGCTGGATTTACTGTGCATGGTTCTGCTTCTGTTATCTCCATCTCAACAGGATCCCATACAAAGAAATACCTGTTTGCCGTGGGATCCACAAGTTTGCGGTTCTCTGCATAGAGAGTGTTCATACTGATACTGATATCTGTCTCACCGACACCCATTTCGATCATGAATTTGCGAATGGCCTCAGGAAGGATACCTCTTCTGCGCAGTGCCTGCAATGTCGGAAGTCGCGGATCGTCCCAGCCTGAATATTTCCCTTCTTCTATAGCCTTACGCAAACCGCTGGTACTGAACTTACCGAACTCGTGCATCTTTATACGGCCCCAGTGAGTTGTTTTAGGATACTTCCACCCCAGATACTCGTAAATGTAACCCTGGCGTTTTTCACTGTCCATGAGGTCCTTACCTCTGATGATATGGGTCATACCTAGCTCATGATCCTCTATTGCCCCTTCAAAATCAAGCAATGGCCACACGCAGTATTTATCTGCGATTTCCGGACGGGGATGAGGTGCCTTAACGATCCTGAAAGCACCGAAATCACGCAATGCAGGATCCTTGTGAGTAATATCAGTTTTTATACGCAGAACAGCGGATTTTTCCTCATAATCACCTGCGACCATCTTTTCCCAGTGCTCCATATTTTCTTCAGGGCTTACATCTCTGTGAGGGCACGCCTTTTTTGCATCCTTGAATTTCTTGAAATCCGCCCCATCACAGAAACAGATGTATGCTTTGCCCATTTCTATAAGCTTGCGTGCATAATCATAATATACCGGCATCCTGTCAGAAGCAATAACCACTTCATCCGGTTCGGCACCGAGCCATTTACAATCGTCCACATACCATTCATAAGCTTCAAGCATCGGGCGTTTTGTCTGAGGATCCGTGTCATCAAAACGAATTATGAACTTACCACCATATTTTTTGACATATTCGGAATTTATAACTATACCTCTGGTACTTCCAAGAGTAGCCGGTCCGTTAGGGTTCGGTGCGAAACGCATTATTACCTTTTGACCTTCTTCAACTTCGAGTTCTTTCAGACCTTTATCAGGATCCTTTTTAGTATTTAGTTCATCGATGAGCTCAGGAGCAAGTGACTCCAAGCGACTCTGCCACTGTTCAGGTGTTTCCTTTGAAACTTCTGCAAGGATCTCCTGTATAAGCGGAGTGACTTCCTTTGCCATGGGCCGAAGATGGGGACACTCACCCATTACACGCCCCATAACAGCACCTATCTGCGGTGCCTGTCCGTACTTTACAGCATTCTGGAGTGCATATTTCTCGATTGTTTTCTTATCATCATCAGTCAAAGTCATTATAGATCTCCGAAAAATCAAATTCAATAGAGCTATCCAGAAGGATCACAATGGAATCCTGTCAGATAACACATAAAAGGGTCGGTATTTTATGAAACCCTGAAATGATAAACATAGTAAGTTGAATTATAAGAACTGAATTTAAAAGATATGGTCAGACCTGTCATTCCTTTCTGAATGATCTGCCCAGTTCTTTAATATTTTCTGCCCTGCTGATCAGTTCATCAATGTTCTTTTCAAAATCAGAAACGAATTGTTTTACCGCATCACCTGCAACAGCACCATGAGACGATGGCTTTATAAGTTGTTCCTGTTCCAGTACACGTAAAGAATAACGTACTTTATGCGTAGGCATGCCTGTCTCTTCTGCCAGCTTGAGTATACCTATGGGCCCTCTTTCGATGACAACCTCCAAAACCTCAAGATGACGCTGAGTAAGTTCCAGTTCTCTATTAACCTGATCAAATAACATTATGCAACCTCGTTGACCAAAGTCCCTATTCCCTCGATCTTGATCTCCACAATATCTTCCACATGAAGCTCGCCAACCCCAGGAGGCGTCCCTGTCGCAATTATGTCACCTGCTTCCAGTGTCATTACATTCGAAATGAATTCAATAAGGTAGGGTACATCGAATATCAAGTTGGAAATGTTGGAATCCTGCATAACCTTCCCATTTACACGGCTTATAATAGACGCATCTTCAGGATCAAAATCTTCAAGTGGGGCTATGAAAGGACCTACCGGAGCAAAGGTATCAAAACTTTTGGATCTTGTCCACTGTCCATCCTTTCTTTGCAGGTCACGGGCGGTAATATCATTAAAACAGGTAAAACCGGCAATAACATCATATGCTCTTTCATAAGCTATATTTTTACATTTTTTACCTATTATTATAGCCAGTTCAGCTTCAAAATCGACTCTTTTACTAATTCTGGGATACATTATTTTCCCATGATGCCCGATAACCGCAGACGGTGGTTTGATGAAGAGTATCGGTTCTTCAGGGACAGACAATCCAAGCTCAGCTGCGTGGTCATGATAGTTGAGACCCACACAAACAACTTTAGAAGGAGTTGAAGGAGGCAATACTTCCAGCTCAGAAAGTTCATATTCTGCAAATGGACCTTCCTTAGAGATTACAATATCGCCATTGACCTCTCCGTAAAATACATTATCATTGTACTTGAATCGTCCAAACATTAGTGGAACTGTTTGCTCTCATTCTAGATAAGGATAAGTGTTGAAATTCACTAAAAAAGAATTTGACCTCTGTAATAAAGACCTGACCTATGGATAATTTACAGTTCTCAATAATGAAAACTTTGAAAAACAGATCATAAAAAAAGATGATATCTTTATTCTCAGATATTCATCTTCAATTAATTACGCGAAATCTTAACTTTATATCTTCAAAGAACTTTTGAAAGAATAAGAACAATAAGCATTGCAACGATGCCTATCGCCCAGAACTTTATTGTTTCATTTAAAGGTATCCTGATATCCACTATCTCAGCTCCTGAACTTGTAACATCACCTTGACCAACAATTGCATCTGATGATTCGTTGTATCCCTGTTCCTGTGTGGATTTACTCTGAAACTTAGATGGACTGGCCTGAGGGAGGAACTCTGGCGCCTCTGAGCTTAAATGTGAATTGTTTCCGATAACATTCTCATCCGAACTGAAAGAGTCAGTTTTTTCTGCAACTGATGTTGGTGTTGCGGAGAAAGTATCTTCTCTTTTGTCTGCAACCCCCTCTTCAAAATCGGATTTATCCACAGTCTCATCTACTAATCCGGATTCATCCGGAGAAGTAAATGTTGGATAATTATCTTTATCTTCACCTGTTTGAGATGAACCGGACAAATTCTCAGGTTCTGAGCTGAAAGACGAAACTTCACTACCAAAAACATCTTCTTTTTCTTCCACTTCTCCCTCAGGCTCTTCTGATCCTTTACCCTCCCTTTCTTCAATATCTTCGTTAACCTTTGAAAATGCGCCATAATCTTCACTTTCACCGGATATCGAACTGCTGAATATAGATTCATCACCAACTGGTGGTTTAAAAGAAGGTGCATTTTCCTGCTCCAGTGAAGTTCCACCTTCTCTCTGGAGTTCTTCTTTTTCTGTGGATACAGCTCCCGGAGTTTCTATAATCCATTCTTCTTCATCGTCGGTTTCATCTGATATCGACTTAACCGGGACATCGGACGTAAAACCAGGATCTTCATCAAAAGAGAGAATGGAAGAAGATGATGGTTTATATTTTTTGTTTATCAGACCCTGATAATCAGGATCTATCTCTATTGCAAGATCAAAGCTTTTCTTGGCTTCTTCAAAACGTTCCATTTTTTCAAGAGCTCTGCCTTTCTTAAACCATGCTTCGGCATTATAAGGATCGATGTCTAAAGATTTGGTATAATATTCTATCTGTTTATCAATTGTTTTGGCCGTGTCGGCCATTTTCATCCAGTTTTCAGCAGCTTTCTGCTTTTTCTTTGCTTTAACGTCATCTAGCATTCCCATGTAAACACCTGACAGATATATTGAACAACATTAATTGAATACTAAAAGTATAATGGTCTTTACCTTCCAATTTCAATTATTATGCTTTTATAGAATAACTTTTTGTTCAAATTTAAGCATAATCGAGTATATAAAAATGTTTGTATAGAACATGTAAGGACCATATTATATTTTCAGAATATGTACCAGATACCTAAATAAAATCATCAACTGCCACATACTCAAAAGACCACATTGGAAGCCCATCTATTTCAATATGCTCCAGATGTTCCATCTCATGCGCCGCGTAAAAGGCAGAAGGACCTGAAAATGAAAAAACCTTTTCATCCAGTTCTTTGATGAAGATCTTGCGTTTCTCAGTGCTTATGGATGCAACGATCACTCTTTCAGCTTTCAGTGTCACTGAATATGGTCTTGTGACCAGAGAGCGCTCGTCCCTGTTACCGCATCTTTCCAGCCTGTGTACAATACCTTCCTTTGATATGTATTCGGGATTCAGGAATAGATATACTTCTTCAACTGTGTGGCCGACTTTTTTTTCTTCATCATATCTTGTAAATACTTTCATAACCGAGATACTTTTCAGATCATCAGTAGAATAACTCCAGGCACCACCGACTTTCAGCGACATCACCATGGGATAGAATGCATCCCTGGGCAGATCGAACTTTCCAAAGATAGCCTCCTCCCTTGCACTGAATTTGAGAATTGCTTTAAGATCATTGATCTTCATGTTTTCCAGGAATAACTATTGATATTCATTATTAAATAGATTGGCAATATACATCGAAGATTATCCTCAGAAGATTGAGATGTACAAAGAATCTTAAGGTTTTTATATGAGTTTGGTGTCCCATTGGATTAATATATCTGAAACTTCCAATAATTCTATATCAGTACGTAGATTGACCTCAGGAACAGAGGGGGTTAGTATCCTGTTTGTTACAGTGGATAAATATCCCATTTGTAGAAGAATGGTCGCAACGTTAAATGAAAATAGCATGGGTAATATAAAGAAAAATACAAAATGTGGGAGTTAAAATATGAGTAAAATGAAGAAAGCGGGACTTTTAGGAGCAGCAGCACTTATCGGTGCCGGACTTGCAGCATTATCTGAAGAAAGGATCAGAGAATTCGTAAAGGAGAGAATAGAATCCGGGGTCATAAGCAAAGAAGAAGGAAAGGTTCTTGTAGATGATCTTATAAGCGAAACAAAAAAACAAAGGCTCAGTCTTGAGAAAAATGTAATTGAAAAGCTTCAGAACTCAATAAAAATGGCTGATCAGGAACTTGAAGAACTTGCCGATAATATAGACGAAATGAAAATTCAGGAACTTGAAGCTGAACTTGAAAGAATGAAAGAGCTGAGGAAAGCTAACAAATAATCTTTTTTCTTTTTAATAATAAAAACAAGATCACAAAAAGCTGATACCTAACTGGACTACTTTTTTGCCAGGTTAGCAGATTTTTTATAAAATCGAATATATGAATAAATCCATGACTAAAATTTTCTTTTAAGAAAATATACATATTGCTTTATGATGGTGCTGTCGAATGGAAGAAAATGGAACTCAGGATAAACTGGCTGTGCTAATAGATGCTGATAATGCACAACCCTCGATCATAGAAGGGCTGATGGATGAGATCGCCATCTACGGTGTTGCCAGTGTAAAGAGAATATACGGGGACTGGACATCCCCGAGTCTGGTCTCATGGAAAGAGTCACTGCTTGACCATTCCATACAGCCGATACAACAGTTCGCCTATACCATCGGGAAAAATGCAACAGACAGTTCGCTTATAATCGATGCAATGGATCTGCTTTATACTGAAAAACTTGATGGTTTCTGTATTGTGTCAAGTGACAGTGATTTTACACGGTTGTCACAGAGGATAAGAGAAGCAGGTCTGAAAGTCTACGGTTTCGGTGAGAAGAAAACACCTATGGCTTTCATTTCAGCCTGTGACAAGTTCATCTATACCGAGAACCTGAGAAAAGAAGAAGAATCAACCTCTGAAGTTTCAGAATCATCCAAATCGGAAAAGTGGAGCACAAATGAACTTAAAGGAGACTCAAAACTTGTGAACCACCTGAGAAATGCTGTGGAAGATTCAGCAGATGAAGAAGGATGGGCTTTTCTTGCAGAAGTCGGCGGTAACCTTATAAAAAGAAGCCCTGATTTCGATCCAAGGAATTACGGCTATAAGAAACTAGGAGAACTGGTTGAGGCCACAAACCTTTTTGATATCGACAGGAGACCACATAGCGGCTCAGGAAAGAGTGTGCTGATATATGTGAGGGATAAGAGAAGCAGGGGGAAGAAATGAATAATTATCATTTCTATGTCCACCGATCATACTCTACAAATCGACGAAAAATTCATATCTCTAACCATGAAAAACAACCATTGTGTTGCTCACTGTAGCAAACAGACCTATGCCTGATACCGTATATCTGGTAATGTTCCAGTAGTATCTGTCCGCATTTTTGTAAACATGATATAAAAGGAACATAAAACCTATTTTCAGAGGGATCAGAGATATATATCCGTAAATACTGAAGATCCATGACAGAACAGGATTTCCTTCGTAAAAGTTACCGGTTCCAAGTGCATATAGGGTTGTAACTGTGTCCCCCAGGACATACAGGAGTATCACAGGTTTAATATCCTTAAGAAAAGACATCCCAAATCAACCTTTTTGGGCGGGTCGATAGGAGTTCTGCAGATGTAACTTCAAGTATATCAAATCATATATGTCGCATTTCATTTAACCACCGATAAACCTCTTTTTGACAAAAGAATATATGGCTGAAGAAACTTTTAAGTCTTTCTGTAGTATTTCATGATGTTAGAAAGATAAAATAGCTGTTATAATTGTGATTATAGCCAAAGTTACAATGCACCTATATAAACTATTACAGTATGCTACAATAAAAAATATAACGTAATAAAAAAGGGAACAATAATCATTATAATTTATTTCAAGGAAAATACGGAAAGCTAAATAGCTTTGTTAATCTCTGTTTTTAAATTTCACTGTCATAAAAAGCCCAAAAATCTTGCAAGCACGAAAATAGCAATTATTAATAGTACAATAACCATAACATCCCTGAACATTTCCTTCTGGGTTGCACCTCTACCTTTTATCGGCACTGTTTTACCTCCATTTACGGATATTTATATCTACATATTAGCATTTATACTTCAGCCCATTTAGAGGAGTTTTACAGAGCTGATTCAAAAACTGAAAATCTCTTTATCAGATAAATTAGAAAATTACAAAGCTACATTAAGCTATTATAGTTCGTATTTCGATAAGATAAGCCTCGGGCGGGATTTGAACCCGCGACCTCGTCCTTACCAAGGACGCGCTATACCCCTAAGCCACCGAGGCACAGAATGAGTAGTGGGGTGCGCTCCCCTAATACACAGAATCAATTAATAAGCTTTCGGTCGGAAGAGTGGGAGTTTATAGGCACCAGCGGTCATCTACAGGGAACTTCTCATTGATCCACATAAGAACACCACTATGATGAACTATGCGATATGAGCGGGAAAGTACATTTACGGTTCCGAAAAGAGGTTCATCCCGGATTATCTCTATGTTCTCAAAATCCCTCCTGGTCTCGATATCATGATCACGCAATATTCTGCCGATCGGGATGTCTGCTTTCATCATATCACTGCGTACACCCTCAGGCATCTTCTCAATAGCTGAAAGGGACCGTGCATAAACATAGGGAACATCTCCTGCCGTAAGAGTAACAACGCGCTCGTTGATATCAGCACCTGCATCTACATCGAATATATCAGCCATCTGCTCATCCGCAGGGACGATATGTTGATACTCGGTCACAACTGCTGTCGGATGTTTGGTCATTATCTCAAGCAGAAAAGTGACAGAACCATCGGTCCCTGCACAGATCCTTAAACAAGTGGGGATATCAAAACTTTTCAGTTTTTCAAGAAAGTCCATACTAACAGATCCCGGAACTAAAGAAAGAAAATAATAAGCAATATTACTTGGAAACTTCCTTCTTTGCCTGCTTAAGACGTTCTTTTGCAGTATATCCCGTAGCTGCCTGAAGGAAATTCCTGAAACGCCTGTTAGAATCAAGGATCATCTCATCATCAATTACAGAAGTATCTGATTCCGTATCGACAACCAGTTTCTTTCCTTCTATCCAGACAACCATCTTTGAAAGAATACCATAAGAAGTAACGAACTTTCCATCTTCTTCCTTGATCTCACTTGGGAAAGATTCTGTCAGACATTCGTATATCCTATCCATTTCGGGTTTATAACCACGTTTTAATTTGTATTCCTGCATTTTTATCAATCCTACATAACAGGCTTAAAACGAATAAATTTACCGGTACACATTTAAAAAAAGACTAACTCAGGAACTGAACTTCATATAGGTACTCAACATAAAACTAAAACTTACAAGCTATCAAGGAAATCATCTGCCAGCACAGATAATCTATTTTTTTTATGCTCATCCATCCTGTCATAGACAGAAACCATCATACCCATACGAAAATTCTTTCTTAATACATCTCTGTTTTTGTCGATGAAACGCCAGTACAGAGCATCCCATACATCACACCAGGAACTTTTCTTAAAATCACTCATCCTGAGAATATAGGCAGAACCCGAGACATATGGCTTCGTAGACAAAGTTCCTCCATCGGCGAACTGACTCATACCATAAATATTTGGTTCCATCACCCATCTATATGAATCCACAAACATTTCCATGAACCACCTGTATACTTCATCCGGATCGATCTCACATAAAAGCATGAAGTTTCCAAGCACCATCAGTCTCTCTATATGATGGCAATATCCTTTATCCACGACTTTACGGATAACACAGTCCACAGGCTCTATCCCAAGAGTTCCATCATACCATTTTTCATTCAGTTTCCTTTGATGATCAAAGAAATTACCCCTCAGATCAGGGCCGTGATACATACCCCTCATAAATTCCCTCCAGCCGATAATCTGTCTTATAAAGCCTTCAATACTGGAAAGAGGAATCGAATCTTTGTTATCGTTGTAATATGCTATCGCCTTGTTGACCACTTCCATAGGTGTCAGCAGGCCGATGTTCATAAGAGGAGATATTACTGAATGGAACAGAAAGGATTCATCTTTTTTAATAGCATCCTCATAAGGTCCGAAATGCCGCAGGCGATCTTCAAGAAAATCATCAAACCATTCAAGTGCATTCTTTCTTGTTGTCGGTAAATAAAAACCAGAAACTTTACCAGGGTTGGAAGAAAAGAGTTTATCCACAAGCAAAATAACATCTCTGGTGTGAGAAGTGAAATTCACCGAAGGAACAGCAGGAATTTCAATTGATGAAGGCAGAGATTTTCTGTTTTCAGCATCAAGATTCCATTTGCCACCTGAAGGTTCTCCATATTCATCCACAAGAAAACCCAGCCTTTTCCTCTGAAAAATATAAAAATTGTTCATCAAAAGCCTTTCTTTAACATTACGATAAGAATGGAATTCTTCGATGGTTGTAAGAAATCCAGGGGTATCTACTGTTTCAAGTTCAATACTTTTTTGACTACAGACATCGGATATACTGTCAGCAAAGTCCCTGTCCTCGAAAGTGTATGTAACCACTTTTCCTATACCATATTTGTCCAAGACCGACAACAATTTTTCTTCATAGGCCCCCGGAATATCAATAATTTCACTGTTAATGTTTCCGGAATCCTCCTCATTTTCAATCTCAAAGTATATAATATCAAACTTCTCTGCCAGCCAGTCCCTGTATGAACGCATTGCAGAAAACAGTAATATCAGCTTATGTTTATGATAATTGAAGCGAGTACTCAGACCCTTGTCCTCTGCCATAAAAAAAAGTGTCTTTTCATCAGGACCCAGCGCTTTCAGATCATAAAAAAGAGAATTGCCAGGAATGATGGCAAGTCTGGCATATTTACCGGGATCCAGATTATATATACGTGCCATATTACTTGAGAAGTGAGATCAACAAACGGATACTGAAAAGATGAATTTGAAGATTGATTAACACCATAACAGAATCTTTCATTTACTGAGAACCATTTTTCCTCTTTCACCAACAAGACGTACCTGTGGAACCTTTGTGAGTACGGTCTTACCAAGATCCTTCATTTCCCTCCATGAAGGAGTTGCTTCGTTATGACCCATGAAAGGCAGATCAAAATCAGGATTGCTCATGAACTGGTATAGCATTACTTCTGATGCTCCTTCAAGGTCCGGAAGAATATGGGATATTGTTTCTGTATTTACATATTCAGGTATTACTCTTATCCATATACGAAGCCATCTTTTCTTTGCTATTTTAAGAGACTTATCAAGCAGATCACTATATTTTCTTGTCCGTTTTTCCGACATACCAGTAAGTTCCATTATACCTTCAATATCATCCTTCGGAGCCTTTATCTCAAGTACAAAGCCATGAACATAAGGAAGAGCCGCTTCAAGAACATCCGGTTTCATTCCATTGGATTTCAGTATTGTTTTCTTGCCAAGATCATTTAACCCTTCGATAAGAGGCATGAGATCTTTTTGCAGGGTGGGTTCGGCACCACCAAGATAAACATCCTCTGTAGTGGATTTACCTGCATATTCCAGTATATCCTCTACACTCCACTCTTTTTTAGGCTGATGTATATGCACACAGTATGGACATTTCATATTACATCCTGCGAACTCAACCCTGATCTGACCCTTTGAATCTGATAAACTGACCAATTTCATTCATACACCCGAACTTTATATTTATATGTGACTAAAATACACCTTAACCATACCCACTTTTAATAACTAACAATATTAATAATTAAAGCCTTCAAATCCCGGCCAGTTTAAACTTAGCGATTACTATTTATGTGTATATTCCATCAAAGCAGAATAGACGGTGATCACATTGGCAAGAAAACTTCAGCTTGAGGATCTTGAAAGATCAAAAAGTAAAAAGGAATTAAAATCAGATGAGCAGGATCTGGAAGATCTTTACGACCTTATCATTCCACCAGGAACTCCTTCATACATCATCTACGATCTTGTGGAGGAATTTGACCTTGAACCCGTAGAAAGGAAATTGAATGTACATATCGTTGAAACCGACGAAAGAGATGTAATCGCTCTCAGAGGTGTTCTTGAAGAAGTTCAGGCAGCTGAAAAATATCTTCATGAAGAGCTTAATGCCTGGGTAAACAGCGATTGATAACAGAGCAGCAGAACGCCGGATAGAATTACAGACCGGACATTCGATTTTGATTCTTCTTTTTTATATCATAAGCTCTGAATTTCTGTTTAAATTCCTGTTATAGTATCATTTTTGAAGTCAAAAACGATAGCTTTGCCATTTTCATCATATATATCAATGAGACGGCTGTCATTGATCTCACCAATTACAGCTGCTTTGATACCTTTACTTTCGAATATCTCAATGCATTCAGCAGCATTCTCTGTTTTTGCAGTGACAATATATCCTGTAGCCGGATAGATCTCCAACCACTGCTCAAAATCAACATTATCAGGACGCGGGATCTTACGAAGATCCACAGAAGCACCCACTTCACTTACTTCACAGAGCATTCCGAGAGTTCCTATTGTTCCAGGATTGCTGATATCCTTTCCGGAGGTAACGAGTTTTTTTTCACCTATCTTCTGCATCACCATAAAACGCTCACGCACAATATCAGCATCTTTGAATGACGTCGTATCCCAGCTATATGGGGAATTCCTGCCAACACGCCCATCCATGTCATAAGCAACTATTACAACATCCCCGGGTTTTGCACTATCGCTCCTGATAACACAATCTTTCTTTGCGATACCGATGATGGAAACAGCCAGTGAATTATAAGGAGTGTCCGGATGCATGTGGCCACCTACCATAGGGACACCGAACTTTTTTATGCCGTCCCTTATACCCCTCATAATCTCTTCGGTTGATTCCAGATCACTTGAGGCCATTACATTTACCATTGCCAGAGGTCTTCCCCCCATTGCCGAAATATCATTCACATTTACAACAACTGATGTGTAACCTGTCCACCAGGGACTTTTATTAACAATTCTGCCCCATATAGCATCGGCTGCAAAAAGAATAACCTCATCTGTGCCAATATCTATAACTGCGGCATCGTCACCGAAATCATCTATTACCTCACCATATTCGGAACGAACAGTCTCAAAAATACTAACTATATCCGCAATTGGTTTTTTCCGGGTAACTCCTTCAAAGTTCCTCAGGTTTGCCGCAAGCTCTTCGATATTCAATATAACACCTGCTGGTTATTTAAATTGACAAATGAATTACTATCAAGATTACGAAGATAAATTAATTAGAATAAACATCTGTGAAAGGTCTAATTCTTTTCATCAGGATGCTTCTTCTTTTCCATATCAAGTTTAATGAGGTTCCTGCGTTCTTCACTCATCTGTGAAAGGTCCTTTCCTATAAGACCATAAGCATCTGAGCGACACTGGCGACAGTGTCTCATCTGCTGAACATAGGGTTCACACTTGTTCTGCACCTCCCTGCACTCTGCCGGTGAAGGTGGCGTTCTGTCTGCGAACTTTGCCTGACAAATAAGTGGCATTACATTCATTATGAACACACCAAGCTCATTGACCTTCCTGGCAACCTCGACAATATGTTCATCGTTTATACCGGGAACAAGAACTGTATTGATCTTAATAACAAGACCTGATTCAACAGCTGCTTTAATACCTTCAAGCTGATTCTTTATCATTATCTCGGCAGCTTCAATACCCCTGTAGACTTTTCCCTTATAAGTTATATGACTTATGAGCTGAGCTTCAACCTCAGGATCTATAGCGTTCAATGTCACTGTAAGTGTGCTTACACCAACTCTCAAAAGATCAGGTATCTTTTCCGGCAGCGCCAACCCGTTGGTACTGAGGCAAAGAGTTACATCAGGGAACTCTTTCTTGATAAGCTCCAGTGTTTCAAAGGTCTCGTCGTTTGCCAGAGGATCACCGGGACCTGCAACACCAACCACCTTAATGAATGGATAGGCTTCAAGTACCTGTTTTGTCTTTTCAAGGGCTTTCCCGGGACTCAGTACTTCACTGGTTACACCGGGTCTGCTTTCATTTACGCAGTCAAACTTTCGATCACAATAATTACACTGAATATTGCATCTCGGAGCTACTGCAAGGTGAATCCTACCAAATTTGTGCTGGGCCTCCTTAGAATAACAAGGATGCTGTGCTATGATCCTTTTGATCTCTTCATCCCGGGAGATTTCTATGTCGCAAACGTCTTCTTCATTTTCCATAAATATAGCTCCTATAGCTCCTTGGCAGCTCCAATAAACACGGCTCAATTTAAGGGAGACTAATAGATATAGTTTTGTATGGAAGTAACACATAAAGCAGCAGATCAAAGTGTACTTACTTCACACCACTTACCTGCACCTTCCCACATCTTCACTGACATTGGGAAAACAAGTCTTGATGATAAATTAGCATGGACATGCTCACAGAGATTCTCAACACTTGGAAATTCAAGTATGTCATTCAGCAGAACATGGTCATACTCTTTGAGGACTTCCTTTATGATCTTCTTGATCTCATAGAAATCCATAACCATACCTGTTTCTTCCTTTTCACCTTCTATCACGACCTCTGTTTTATAAGTATGACCGTGAACTATTCCGCATGTTTCATGCCCCGGAAGATAGTGGGCACTGTCAATATGATCGATTATTCCAAGTCTCATTTTCATTATAGGCACCCCCACATTTTGTGGGTCTGTGGTATTATTCGGGTATCAATATCATCAATAAATGATTCCTGCAATTTCAGGAGATAAGCAGGATCCGGCTGTAGATCTTTTTGTGTTACCGGTTGTAATATGAGGCATGATATATAGCCTGATATTGCACCGATAACTCCTTCAATATCATCAGCAGGTGTATTCTCTGTTACAATTATCTTACAGAAACAATCCCTTTCTTTTGTAGTCCTCAGCATCCTGAAGCACTCTATAGTATTTTCAAGATGCAGGTCAGGGTCCTCAAGTAAATAACGAGGAAGAAGCTTTACATCTCCGGAAACATAGGAAAGGTGATCCCTGATCTTTTTAGCCATATGTGGCAACGTCATGTTCGATTCCAGATACAGAGGGGCCTCAGTATCCAGTTCGGAAATAAAATCCGCACACATAAGTGGCTCACCACCGGTAAGTGATATTGAGTGTAAAGCTGAATACGAGTTTGCCATCTCACTCACATAGGAAGGGGAAAGAGGATTCTCAAGATCTATGAATATACCGGATCCCGGGAGTTCCTCAAACCTGCAGTAATTTGTATGTTCCAAAGGAGTATCGCAATAATTACAATTCAGATTACATCCCGTAAAACGAATGAAAGCCTGTCTGCATCCTACATAAGGACCTTCTCCCTGTACAGAGCAGAATATCTCACTGATTGAAGCCTGTATTATACCACATCCAGTGGTCTGGATTTTCTAAGGTCTTTTTCAATATCGATAAAATCATTATAATAAAGTCTTGCTATTTTTTCCATAAGATTCACGGCATCATCGCTTCCAATTCCCAGTTCCTCTAGACTTCCATAATGATCATGTACCACATTGATCCCGAAATGTATCTTCTGCGAAACTGATGATGTGCTGGCAATAGATACTGTGAGCTTCTTTCCATTCACAAAGAGATCGTCACCTTTTCTTATTATATTAGTACAGAATTGCAAGAGTACTTCCTTTACAATTGAAGTGAAAAGACGCTGTCTTGCATATATGAGTTTCAGATCGATGGAATCAAAATGTTCTATGATAAAATGGAGCATGTCAGTGGAATATATCATATCACCCTGTTTTTTATCTTCAAGATCGATCATATGTTCGATACTAACATCACAAGCACCTCTGAATGCGATAATAGAATCCGACTGTATATCTGCGAGATTATACGCCCAGAGAGATGATATTTGACTGCCATCGTAATCTGTTCTTTTATCGAGGATAATACATTCCATGAGTTACACAACCGGTTTAAATGAAAGTTTATTCATTTGCAAACCTTTCAAGTAAAGGATCATTTACCCCTGCCATCTCAAAAGCCCTTTTTCTTCTGATACAGCTTTCACATTCACCACATGGAATATCATCGCCGTGGTAGCAACTCCAGCTATACTGAAGAGGAGCGTGGAGCTCTGTTGCTCTGATAACTATTTCTTTTTTATCAAGACCCATCAGCGGGGCAAGTACTTTCACTCCGTTTTGCGTTGAATACGAAAGAGAATTATCTATCGCAGAAATGAATTCAGGAGAATTGTCCGGAAAAGTGACCGCTTCTTCTTTATTGAAACCTGTGATAATATAATCGCAATCCATACTTTCGGCAAATGCTGCTGCAATGTTTATAAGAATACCATTTCTGTTGGGAACCCATACGGCTTTTGCAGACTCCATGGTAAGTGAGGGGTCAGCATCATCTGCAATTTCGTTCATGCTCAGTAAAGGGACATCATTATCCTTGTTTACAAGAGATGTGTTTGTAATTTCCTTCATCCATTTTATGTCCAGAATACGATATTTTATTCCAAAATGTTCACAGACCTTCACCGAATTTTCGATCTCACGTTTAACAGAGCGTTGTCCGTAATCAAATATAAGGGCCATTTTGACACCGATATCATTCTGAACTGCTGCAATAGCAGTAACAGAATCAAGACCACTACTTAACAAAGCAATTGAACTGATAACTGATCCTCCTGAAATAGATAATACCTGAGTAATACTTAAGGAGTACTTTAAAACTTATAACTATATAAATATTCATCGCTGAATAAAAAATACAGATAAATATAATAATAACAAGAATAAATAATAGCATAATTACATTTTAAGAAGAGGGAATCACTTTGCCAATTATAAACAATAAAATAACGCTTGAAAAACTGCTCCAGAAAATGTACTGGATAGAATCGGAAATGGAGCAACTTGTTACATGGGAAGGACGTATCGAATTGATGAATGAGAATATTGAAGCACTGGAAATACTATCTCATGACTCTGACAAACATGGAGAGATTGTTAAAAAGTGGTTGATCAAAGGAAATATCAGAGTACCTGAACAAGCTCCCTCCGGGCTTCCTAAACATATATTTGATTTTAATGGACTTGCAAATGAAGAGATATTCAATACTATCATGAAATATGAAATTCTCGCAATGAACGTATATAAGGATATGAAAAAAACGGATATGGAAATTATCACAGAATTGTTTCCTGATGAAAATGATTCCATGGATTTCATAAAAGATATGGACAAATTGATCAAAGATGAAGAAAAGCACGCGAATATCTGCAAGAAACAGATCGGAGGATTTGCAAAAATAATGTATTAAAACCGCTGAAAAGCGGTTTTACTTTATTATTAAATTACTGCCTTCTGCTGAAGAAGAAAGCCATACCGATTATGGCCACCATTGGAATTGCAATGGTTGGGAACTCCGGAACTTCCTGAGTTACAGGATCAGAAGGAGTATCTTTTGGGTCATCTTGCCCATCTTCTTCATCACCTTCTTCAGGAGCTGTAGAACATTCTTCCACCGTAACTACCTGTTCAATTGAATCCTGCTGTGAATCATCACCGTATGCTGTAAGGTTTACAGTATATTGACCCTCTTCCATATATTTATGTTCAGGATTTGCAAGTTCAGAATATGTCCCGTCTCCGAAATCCCAGTACAAAGAACTGGCATTCTCAGACATATCAGTGAAAGTAGCATTCAGACATTCAGTCTCTACTGAGAAAGCAGCTTTAACTTCATCAACCTCATCGTCTGTTTCACTTGATGTTTCCAAATCTTTTTCGTCTTCTCCGGTATTCTCACTTTCAGTGCTTTGTGAATCGATTCCACCGCCTCCACCACCGAATGACATCATTGTTGGTTCTGATTCCGGAGCTTCTGTACTTTTTGATTTATTTGCAGATACTTCTGTTTGAGGTTCAGTATCTGCTTTAGGAGTATTCTGAGCTACTGTCTCCTTATCCTCTATAACTGGATCCGGCGCAGAATCAGGGGATTGCTGTGCCGAACTTTCCTGAAAATTCATAAAACCGCTCAGTAAAAGGACTGATGCAAGCAAAATGAAAATAGGAAGAAATAACCTTCTATCCATTGTCGTACCACCTGTTTATAATTATGTTTCTAAGTTATCTTACTTAACTAAAATTAAGAGCGAGTACTATATAAGTATTTCCACATTCAAAAAATATCATCCTCATTATGAGATATATGATTCTGAAAGTTAATAGCAATGAAAGATCAAAGTAAAATAATGGTCTTTAATCTCAGATATCTGATTATAAAAAAGGGAGACTTTTAACTAAAAGTAATAAACCTTGAAAACAGATAATTTATTGGGAGTGAATTAATGAAAGAAAAACTGGATAAGAATTCTAAAAATAAAATTAATAATAACAATGATAGTAATAATAAACTTATCAGAGAAAAAAGTCCTTATCTTCTCCAGCATGCATCTAACCCGGTGAACTGGTATCCATGGGGAGAAGAAGCATTTGAAAAGGCAAAGGATGAAGACAAACCAATATTCCTTTCGATCGGTTATTCCACATGCCACTGGTGTCATGTGATGGAAAAGGAATCCTTTGAAAATGAAAGAGTGGCTCAACTTCTGAACAAATCGTTCATTTCAATAAAGGTTGACAGAGAAGAACGACCTGACATTGATAATATTTACATGTCAGTCTGCCAGGCACTAACAGGCAGAGGCGGATGGCCTCTGACAATTCTGATGACACCTGAAAAAAAACCATTCTATGCAGCTACATACATCCCCAGGGAAAGCAGATATGGAATCCCGGGAATGCTTGAAATAATACCGGCTGTCAGCAATCTCTGGAACAATAAAAGACAGGAGCTCATCAATAGTGCGGAATCTATAATTTCCGCAGTCTCATCTTTCGAAAAAAAAGATGAAGAGAATAAAGTAGATCATACAGAGATCAGTGAAAAGATGCTTGAAGATACTTTTGATCAACTTTATAGAAACTTTGATGACCAATATGCAGGTTTTGGAAGGGCCCCGAAGTTTCCTACGCCTCACCATCTTGCATTTCTCCTCAGATACTGGAAAAGAACCAGGAACCCAAACGCCCTGGAAATGGTCGAAAGAACACTGGATTCAATGCGCATGGGAGGTATTTACGACCAGATAGGATTCGGATTCCACAGATATTCTACAGACAGAAAATGGCTTGTTCCTCACTTTGAAAAGATGCTTTACGATCAGGCCATGATGGTAATAGTTCTGGCTGAGACATACCAGTCAACAGGAAACGTGGAATACAGGAACACTGCAAAAGAGATACTGACCTACCTGAAAAGAGATATGCTTTCACCTGAAGGTGTGTTCTACTCCGCAGAAGACGCGGACAGTGAAGGAGAAGAAGGAAAATTCTATCTTTGGACAGCAGCAGAGATAGAAAATATACTTGGAGAAGATGCACCTCTGGTCGAAAAAATATTCAATATCAAAAATGAAGGGAATTTTGCTGAAGAACATACTAAAGCTCTTACAGGAAAGAACATACCGCATTTAACTGAAAATAGGAAAATTTCCTTTGACGGCAAAACTGAAGATGGAAAAGATGTAGAGGATATTATCGAAAATGCAAGAAAAGAACTGTTCAGGATTCGTGATAAGCGCGTACATCCATCAAAGGATGATAAGATATTAACGGACTGGAACGGACTTACGATTGCAGCACTTTGTAAAGCTTCACAGGCATTCGTTGATAACGAATATGCAGAGATGGCAACAAAAACAGCAGATTTCTTTATCAATGAAATGACAGACGGGAACGGGAAAATGAAACATCGGTACCGCGAAGGAGAGGCGGCAATAGATGCTTTCCTTGAAGATTATGCATTCTTTATATACGGACTAATGGAACTGTATCAGACCACATTCAAAACAAAGTACCTTGAGCAGGCACTGAAACTGAACAGCTATGTTATTTCTCATTTCTATGATCATGAAAATGGAGGATTCTTCCATACTTCCGATGAAGCAGAAGAGCTTATATTCCGAAGCAAGGAAGTTTATGACGGGGCAATTCCCTCAGGCAATTCCATATGTATCATGAACCTGCTGAATCTTGCAAAGATCACAGGAGATACTCATGCAGAAGAGCTTGCACATAAGACCCTGCAGTCTTTTGCCTCAAAGGTTAGCGACGCACCAATAGGTTATACACAGTTCATGTCAGCCATATATATTGCTTTGAACGAATCTGCAGAGATTGTCATTGTTGGCGAGAAAGAGACTGCTGACACAAAAAATATCATCCGTTTCATTAATGAAAGATTTATTCCCGAGAAAATCATACTTTTAAAATCAACCAGCGAAGATGAGAGAATATCCGAAATTGCCACTTATACCAGAGATATGAAAGCTGAAAGTGGAAAAACAACAGTACACATATGCCAGGATCACAACTGTAAACTTCCTTCTATTGACATGGAAAAGATAAAAGAGCAAATAGAAAAGATCGCACAACTTTAAAAGGAAATGATATAATGGGACCCAGACAATACTATAATCCGGAAATTGAGACCATGGACAGGAGTGAACTTGATGCTCTTATTGAAGAGAGGGTCAGGTACACAGTGAACTACGCTGCAGATAATTCACTTTTTTATAAAAAATGGTTCAGAGAAAATAATATCAATCCTTCTGATATCAGGTCACATGAGGATCTGCTGGAACTTCCTATTATATCAGGAAAAACGATCCGTGAGAACCAGCCACCTGTTCAGGATGATTTTGGATTCAGGATGGTTGACTGGAATGATGTGTTCACAGTTCATGAGACCAGCGGAACCAGCGGAACACCAAAATCATTTTTCCTTACATGGAAAGACTGGGAGAGATATGCCGAAAAATATGCCAGATGCTTTTTGTCACAGGGATTCGGACCTGAAGACCGTGTAGTCGTATGTGCTTCATACGGGATGAACGTTGGAGCAAATACGATGACCCTTGCAGCCAGACATATAGGCATGACAATGATCCCTGAAGGAAAATGTACATTTCCCGTCAGGGTTATGGAATCATACAGACCTACTTCCATAGTTGCCAGTATATTCAAACTTCTGCGTCTGGCAAAGAGAATGAAAGATCAGGGAATGGAACCTTCAGAATCAAGCATTGAACGTCTTGTGATCGGAGGTGAAAGTTTCGCAGAAGAATCAAGGAATTACGTTTCTGAGATATGGGACTGCGAAGTTTACAATAATTACGGCAGCACCGAAGGGACCATGTGCGGAGAGTGTACCGAAGTAAACGGGTTGCACGTACCCGAAGATATGGTACATCTGGATGTTTATGACCCTCATATGGATAAATTCGTAAAGGACGGAGAATGTGGCAGACTTGTGCTCACCACCCTATTACCGGTGGGAGCAAAAAGCGGCAACGTTCTTCTGAATTATGACACCGAAGATACAACAGTGGTTCTCAGCCGGGATAAATGTGCCTGTGGACGAACACATATGAAGATAATGACACCTCAAAGAGAAGCAGAAACATTCTGGACGGCAGATACACCTTTCAATCGTGTTGATATTGAAAAAGGTGTATTCCAGAGAGAAAATATGGAGTACCTGACCGGAGAATATGAAGCTTTTCTTTATGGAGGAGATGACGAAGGTGAGACAACACTCAGAGTCAGTATGGAGTGCAATGATATGCAGAGATGCAATGAGGAGCTTATAAAAGAAAATTTCCTCAGATCCTTTTTCGCCTACAAGAAAAAGCTGGAAAATGCATATATAGATGGCAGCCTGAACATAATTTTCAATTACTTAAGACCCGGAGAACTTGAGTTCTATCGCATTAAAGGAAGACCAAAACGCATCGTTGACAGAAGATGATCAGAGAAGGGAAAAACCTTCCCATATAGACAGGTAAAGGCCGATACCACCGATGAATACAATGATCCATAATGCAAGTGTTATCTTCATCAGATTGAAAGGATTGAAGATCATCTTAACTCTGCCATCAATTGCCAGTTTGATATATATATAGAAAATGACAACCAGCAGACCTGCAAAATGATGCAGATACATCTGGGTCTGCAGAGAGGAACTTAAACCAAGGTCAGTTAAAGCAGACATTGAAGGGAACATGAAAAACAGAATCGATACAAGTTGCAATAATACTGCAATACCTACAAACCTGCAGTGTTTTCCCGAAGGATCTTTTGAGACCTGCAACAGGGCAATGATCAATATAATAACTGACAAGAACTGCAGTAATAAGTTTAAACTTGCATCATTTAATCCTGCGAACATATTTTCTAACCCCTGTGATAAAATAAGCTTTGTCAGGAAATTATAAAAATATTCGCATTGAATATTCTGATTTCAAAATACTTTCTGGATTTTTTGATTATTAGTACATCTTAATATCAGAAATTGCCTTTATACACCTGCAATCCATTTTCTGAAACCGCAAGTATCCATGGTGCCATGCTGTGGGAAGCCGAACGCATTTTGCGCACCCTGAGATATCTGTTTGCAACATTACCTTTGAGATGGAGTCCCAGTTCGATGATACCGTCTGCAAGATAACCTTCCATGCCTGTAGAAGGATCTGACATATCAGACAATTTTTCATCTTCAAGTATAAGAAATGTTGTGAGATTTTCACGCCTAAGGGATTCAAGGAATTTATACATATTTTTCCTCATATCCCGTTGATCAATATTAAGCAGAGAATATAAAGCTCCCAGAGAATCAATAGCAACACAGGTACATTTATCTCCGATATCTTTTTTGAAGCTGATTATGTTTTCTTCGAGAATACTCAAAAGATCATCCGAAAAATCGTCATACATTACACGATAATCGCTGAAATCAGAAATGTGCATTTTCTTAGAAAGCCTTATTCCCATACTGTCCATATTCTGCAAATGATTCTCTTTACTTTGCTCGAAAGTAATATAAAGACCATATTCATCCTGATGTTCAAGATAATTGGACATTACCTGAAAGGTAAAACCTGATTTCAATGTGCCTGCTGCACCAGTTACAAGTACGACACTGTTTTTAGGTATATCCGTATCAAAGACTTCGTTCAAACCTTCTATAGTGTCCACAAATCGCATTATACCCCTCTCTTTATTTTATTGGTAAAAGTAAGTATCTCTGATAAAGTAAAAATAATATATATCTTTAATGCAGATGTTATACAAAAAAAGTATAAAAAGATTTTTATATGTAGCATAAAGAATCTCCGGAGACATGTTTCATCCATCTTTTAAGTAAGTGGAATTCCTTCTTTTCAAGAATATGAGGATCCAGCTGCAATATCATTCTGGAACCTGATGCCATAATAGTATCATTGGTTTGTTCTATCAGTTTGACCACAGATAGAAAATCATTATCAAGTATGAGATATTCAAGCCCGTCCATCAGAACGACGCCATCATCGATCTTATTTACAAAATCAGCAATTGTAGGATGTATCCTGAAAAGTTCAGTTGAATCTATAGATTGCTGGCCATCGATCTTATTCTTTGTAAGCCAGACTATAGGTGTTTTTGCCAGACCATAGATATCCCTTACCTTATCTGGATTCATTCTTGTGATACAAAGCCCTGGTTTTCCGCTTTTTACAAGTTCAGAGAAAGTCTCATAACTTTGTTCCGGTTCTGATGATCCTGAAAGATAGATATATCCGCTCTCAAGTTCGACTTCAAGGTCTCCATTATCATGCTCAATATCTTCAGTAAGCGGAGTGATGAACAGACCTCTTAGACGTGAACGGTCCTGTAATGTTACAATAAGTCCTTTTTTCCCATCATCTTCTTCCAGCAGAGAAGTTGAAACATTCATACGAACCTTTTCACCATGTTTTTTGAAAAACAGCATTTCAAAATCCTTCTTTTCTTCAAATTTGAGCAGATCAATATCCTCTGAAAAATCTCTTATAGGCCTGGCAATTATTTCACTCACTTCATAACCAAGAAGATCAGCCGCATTCTTGTTTGCGGTAACAATTCTTTTTTTACTGTCAAGGGAGAGTATGGCTATAGGAGATGCTTTCAAAAGGTTATCAAGATACTCATTGGCTCTTTTGATCTTTGATTCTGCTTCTATCCTTTCGGTAATATCCTCACCTGAAACCAGAAGACCGTTAATATTACCATCAGTATCCCGAAGAATAATATTATTCCAGCTCATGATTCTTTTTTGTCTGTTTCTGTTCAGAAAAGGTATCTCAAAATATCCTTCCTTATCATTCCCATTTGAGAGTAATTTATCGAAACCTTTCCTTGCACTCTCTCTGAAAAGTGTGGGAACATAACTTTCAAACCAGTCATTCCCAATGATCTCTTCCTCAGTATAACCGAGTATCTCAGATCCTTTTTTGTTAATCAGCTTAACAATGCCCTTTTCGTCAAGTACAAAAAGCATTACTCCTGCAAGATCAAGATAATTCTGAGCCTGGTCACGTTCAGCTATCAGTTCATCATGAAGTTTTTTAATTCTGAGAAGAGAACCAACCCGTGTCTTGATCTCAAGCCTGTCAAGAGGTTTTGTCAGGAAGTCATCTGCACCTGCATCTATGCCCTTGATGCGATCTTCAAGACTGGATAATGCTGTGACCATTATTATAGGAATAAAACGTGTTTTTTCAGAACTTTTGAGGATCTTACATACCTCAAAACCTGTGATATCAGGCATCATAAGATCCAGAAGAATTATGTCAGGGTTGTGTGTTTCAACTTTTTCAAGTGCCTCTATACCACAGTATGCAGGGATTATATCGTAATCATGCATTAGATAGGCATCTAAAAGTTTGACATTCATTGACTCATCATCAACGATCAGCACCTTTCCTTTTTTTTGCTCATCCATCTCTGTCACTCACAAAAGATCCAGTAAACACAAACATCCGATCATAGAAATATGTACCAAAGCCATTAGATAGTATAATATTGAAACTATTTAAATAAAACCCGGTTAGAAAGATATATGTTCACTAATAAAATGTACATAACATTTTTAGAACTCCGATATCTATAACTTACCAACATACAGAATACAGAACAAGGAATTGAAAATTGATATCTGATGTCCTCTAAGAAATATCATATTAATAAAAACCACCCGGGAAAACTCGGTGAAGCTGCAAAGGATATCCGCTATCTTCTGGAAAGGGGATACCGCAGGGATAGTTCCATCAGGTTTACAGGAGATCATTACCGTCTTGACAAAAATGAGAGATACATACTTGCACGCACTGTCTTTTCAAGAAATACTACCATTTCCCGTATGGAAAAGAAGCTTGGAATAGATGAACTGAAGAACGGAAGAGTAATAATTGACGGATACAACGTACTTATAACTCTTGAAAGTCTGATAGAAGGAGAAAATGTATGGGTCGCAGATGATTCATTCCTAAGGGACATAAAAGGTATCTTTAAGAACCATTCCAATGTGGATAGCACCTTCA
Source organism: Methanolobus sp. (assembly GCA_021767785.1). Taxonomy (GTDB): domain Archaea; phylum Halobacteriota; class Methanosarcinia; order Methanosarcinales; family Methanosarcinaceae; genus Methanolobus. The sequence goes on along the minus strand of JAASSR010000002.1, from coordinate 31,949 downwards.
GAGCTGTTGAGGAGATGCTGGACTTCATTTTAAGATCAGAAATTAAATATACACATGTGCTACTGGACACTCAAATAAAGAACAGCGGAGAGCTTGCAGCCTTCATAAGAAAGCGCATGGAAGATCTTTTAATAAAAGGGGATGCAAGAACATCGAGACATGTTGACTATGACCTGAAGAATTGCGACAATTCTGAGATAATAGCTACTGCCGACGGAATAATAATCGATGCCGTAAAAAATGTTATCGACATACCTTGCTTCATAGCCCGGTACCATGATTAAAGAAATGAAAGTAATGATCCTAACGAATAATGATCATCAGGAATGAAAGAATGAAAATGAAAAAACTCGGGATCTTTATAACCGACCCGCAGGACTGGACGGCTGAAGCCCTGATCAAAGAGGCCGAAAAAAGGAACATTGAAACCTTTTGTCCGGATATGGGTAAAATTGGAACATCTGTTACTGACAGGGTAGAACACAGAGCAGTTGATATCGACCTTTCTGAACTTGATGCCATGATCATAAGAGATATGGGTACCGGACAGAATGATGCACATATATTTCGTTTCGATGTGCTCAGGGATCTTGAACGAAATGGAATACTGATCATAAATTCTCCGGCTGCCATACAGAATGCAGCAAACAAGTTTCACTCAAGTTGTCTCATTGCAAACGCAGGTATTTCTACTCCGAAAACCTTTGTTACACAGGAAGTGAATGTGGCTCTGAAACTGATAGATGACCTTGGAGATGTTGTTATCAAGCCGGTTTTCGGTTATAAAGGAATCGGGATTGTACGTATAAAAGGAAACAAAGTGATAGCTCCCGACGGAACAAAAGAAAAAACACCGGTTTTTGACCTCGTAAATAATATAATCAAAGAAAAAGGAATTCTTTATATACAGGAATTCATAGAAAGTTCCGGGAAGGATATCCGTGCATTTATTGTTGATGACAACGTAATAGGTGCTATCTACAGAAAAGCACCTGATGGGTGGTGGCTTAATAATCTTAGTCAGGGTGGTACTCCTCAGGCATGTGAACTCAGTGGTGAACAGCACGAAATGTGCATAGAAGCCGCCAGGGCAGTGGGAGCGTTCTTTGCAGGAGTGGATATAATTGAAAACGAAAAAGGATGTTTTGTTCTAGAAGTGAATGCAACCCCTTCGGGAGCAGGTATCTATAAATCCCTGAATATCAATGTTGCAGAACATATACTCAACGCCATTGAGTACAGAATACAAAATGCAGGGCAGAAAAAATGAATGAATATAAACAATGCATAGTCATCAGGGATGATCTGAAACTATCTAAAGGTAAACTTGCTGTTCAGGTTGCACATGCAGCGGTTTCGGCTTCTGAATGGGCTGACCGCAGGACCCTTGATAAATGGAAAGAAGGCGGACAGAAAAAAGTTGTCCTGAGGGTTGCAACAATAAAAGACCTTTTCCATTTAAAGGAAGTAGCAAGAAGACAGGGACTTCCCACAGCAATGATACAGGATGCAGGCCTGACTGAGATCGAACCTGGGACTGTTACAGTACTTGGTATAGGACCTGCAAAGATAGAAGATATTGATAAGATCACAGGAAACCTTAAACTTCTGTGATCTTTGATCTGTATTGGGGGTTAGTATGAAAAATAAAAGAAAAACGAATCTGGTGATATACACCACCTTATTCCTGCTACTGGTAGGTATCATACTATCCGCAGGCTGCCTCTCCGAACCAATGAACAAAGTGGCAGATATTGTCAGACCCTCATCAGTCAAACTCTTTCAGAATGAAAACTATTATCAGATAAACTCCGGGGAACTAACTGTCCCTTCGATACCTATTCAACAAATAAAACATTACGACGACAGACAGGGTGAAATTTCGGAGGAGCAGCCCGGATTTGAAATATCAAGTTACTATTACTATAATTCCTTTTACCAGGGATCTGAGGGAGTTATCAGCGTCTATGTAAATAACATGGGGGATAGGCCTGTGCACATATACGAATTCGGTATTACAATTTCTTTTTCTGAAGATCCGAAGATAACAAGAGAAACCGGCATAACAATAGATAAGGGAGAAGATGCGATGATAGGATTGATATCCATTGACGTTCCTGAAAAGGTAGAAGAACTCTACCTGCGTCCACATATATCATTACTCACGCAGACAAAATCCGGCAGCTGGCATGATTATGGAGAACAGCAATTTGAAGATATAACCATAGAAGTTTCGGAAAAAGCAGATACAGAGGAACCTGAATACATAATCAATCCCGAGAATGTCTTCAATGAGGTTAATAGTAAAATAAAACCTTTCGATGTCAATGTCAGGACCATGGCTGCAGTTTCTGCGAAAAAATATCCCGGTCAGTACAATATATACCAGTTATGTTCCCTTTTCGATGATACTAAAGAGAACATCCAGTATATAAGTGACCCCAGAGGAAAAGATCTGTGGTCGAAGCCAGGCGAAACACTTACAGTAGGCGCCGGAGACTGTGATGACTATGCCATACTTCTCGCCTCACTGGTGGAATCCATAGGAGGTACATCAAGGGTCTATCTGACGGACACACATGCTTTCGCAGCAGTATATATTGGCAACAACACAGAAGAGATGGCCACTGCAATTGGAAAATACTACGATCCTGTACCAATTTACTATACTACGGATGAATACGGATCATGGCTTTTGATGGATCCTACATCCAGTATGTATGCAGGCGGACTTCCAGGCGGAACTGCACCAACAAGCAGCGGATGGACATTCATCAATACTACAACGGTCACTGTCATAGATATTGCTCCCCAGAATTAGGATGATAAAAATGATACCGGCAATTGAAAAAAAAATGGGAATCGAACTTTACTGTACTCATAGTTCAGGGATCGGAGGCAAACTCAGACAGGAACCAGAAGATTTCATTGTCAAAGAGATTACAAATAGAAAAGAGGGTGAAAGCGGCAAACACCTGATTCTGGAACTGACAAAGACGAATTGGGATACCCATCATCTGGTAAGGGACCTGTCACGCAAGCTTGGCATCAGTAAAAAAAGAATAGGGTTTGCCGGAACCAAGGATAAAAGAGCAAAGACTACTCAGAAGATCAGCATTTATGGTATTTCTGAAAAAGATATCGAAAATCTTTATGTGAAGAATGTGGAGCTTAAGATCATTGGAAGGTCGGACAGACCCTTAGGACTCGGAGATCTTTTCGGAAATGAATTCAGAATAACAATAAGAGATATAGATATTGATACTCATGAACTGGAAAAGATCCTTAAAGAAACTACAGAAGAAATAGCTTATTTTGGAGGGGTTCCTAACTTTTTCGGTGTACAAAGATTCGGAGCTGTCAGACCTGTTACTCATATGATAGGGGAGGAACTGCTAAAAGGTGATAGTGAAAAAGCCGCACTTACTTATATCGCTAGATCCTTCCCCGACGAAACACAGGATGTGATCGAGGCAAGGGATTATGTTATGGAGACCAGGGATTTTTCAGAAGGGCTCAAAAGATATCCTTTAAGGCTCAGATATGAAAGAGCAATGATGCATTACCTTGTAGAGAATCCCGGGGACTATGCCGGATCTTTCAGCGTACTGTCAAGAAATATCAGTAAAATGTTCATCCATGCTTATCAATCCTATGTTTTCAATCGTATTATCTGTAAGAGAATTGAAAAAGGACTATCTCTTGACAAAGCCGTGCCTGGAGATATTATCTGTTTCAGGAATGAAGAGGGTTTACCTGATATCTCAAAGACACAGAAAGCTACAGAAGAGAATGTTGATGGCATGAACAATCTTCTGAAAAGAGGAAGAGCTTTTATCACAGCCCCTCTTGTGGGATATAAGACAGATTTTGCATCGGGCCTTCCAGGCGATGTTGAAAAAGAGATGTTTAAAGAGACAGGGATGACACCGGAGTCTTTTAAAGTTAAAGGGGTGTCGGATCTTGCCTCAAAGGGACTACGAAAGGAAATATTACTCCACTGTGATCCTGAAGTTGAGATAAATGAAGATGAGCTCAATCCTGGAAAGAGCAAAGCAACACTTACTTTCTCCCTGCCAAAGGGAAGTTATGCGACAACAGTTCTCAGAGAGTATATGAAGACAGATCCATTAAAAATGAGTTGATGAATTAAATCAGGCTTCCTGTGAATAATCTGTCTAAATAAATATGCATGATGTTTATAGTAAAGGGATGCAGAATAATCATTCCAGCATCGACTGAATAAAAGCTTTGAATGGTGGGGAAGGTTTACCTGGTCTGGATTTGAACTCCGGATGGAACTGCGAAGCAAAAAAGAATTTATTTCCGGGAATCTCAGCTATTTCCATTCTGTTCCTGTTCTTACCGGAAAATATCATACCGCTGGCTTCAATCTTCTCAATGTAATTCGGGTTGACCTCATATCTGTGCCTGTGACGTTCCACAATTGAGGACTGTCCATATATCCTCTCAGCCAGTGAACCGGATTTCAGTTCAGCATCATAATCGCCAAGACGCATTGTAGCACCCATGTCAACAACATTTTCCTGTTCCGGCAGAATATCAATAACAGGGAAAGGTGTGTTCTCATCAAATTCGGAACTGTTAGCATTTTCAAGGCCTGCTACATTTCTGGCAAACTCAATTACTGAAAGTTGCATTCCAAGACAGAGACCAAGATATGGTATATCATTCTCCCGGGCAAACTGTATTGCCTTTATCTTGCCTTCGGTTCCTCTTTCACCAAAACCGCCTGGAACAAGTATTCCATCATATTCCGAAAGACAGTAAACGGTTTCAGGATCGTCTTCAAATGCTTCCGCATCTATCCAGCATACCTCATAATTTACACCACACTCTATAGCGGCATGTTTGATGGAAGCACTTATGCTCAGATAAGAATCTTCCAGATGAGTGTACTTTCCGACTATACCGATCCTGACATTACCTGTCAGATTGTGCATCTTATCCACCATTCTGGTCCAGGAATCATCACAGGTACCGGATGAGCTTAGATCGAGCATCTGCATCAGATAATCAGTAAGTCCCTCTTTTTCAAGCATCAAAGGTACTTCATATATATCACCGGCATCATGTGCACTGATTACGGCTTCCTCACTAACATCACAGAACAGTGATATTTTGGATATCGTACTTTTAAGCAGTGGTTCTTTACAACGGGTGACTATAATGTTCGGCTTTAGACCAAGTTCCCTCAGTTCTTTTACAGAGTGCTGTGTGGGTTTTGTTTTCTGGTCACCCTGAGCATCCATTGGCACAAGGGTAACATGAACAAAGGCAAGATCTCCCTTTGGCTCTTCTCTGTACATCTGCCTTACAGCTTCAAGGAAAGGCATACTCTCTATATCACCAACAGTACCTCCTACTTCTATAAGACAGACGTCAGCTCCGCTTTTTGCAGCTACGCGGCGTATCCTTTCCTTTATTTCATTAGTGATATGTGGAATTATCTGGACGGTCTTTCCCAGATATTCACCCCTGCGTTCCTTGGATATTACAGCTTCGTATATCTTACCTGTAGTCAGATTGTGGGATCTTGTAAGTTCTGTATCAAGGAAGCGCTCATAATTTCCAAGATCAAGGTCGACCTCCCCTCCGTCCTTAAGGACATAGACCTCTCCATGCTGGAAAGGACTCATAGTACCTGCATCAATATTTATGTAAGGGTCAATCTTGATAGCCGTGACCTTGTATCCTTTGTTTTTTAGGTTACGTCCGATAGAAGCAGTGGTTATTCCTTTTCCAAGTCCGCTCATTACACCGCCGGTAACTATGATATATTTCATTTTATTCACCTTGATTACTTGATAATAGTTATTAGAATTATAATCAGAATTACAATTTAGATCCTGGAAGCTTTAATAGTAGATAAGCCATAAAGAATGTCAACAGTATCGAATATAGCACAGATTGATAAAAGCCGAAGAATTGCGTAAGATCAATAGAAAGCACAAAAACAACAAGTAATAAAACAAGTAATAATATCATTATCATCCTGAAAATACCCGCGGAATAAGGGGAAGCTTCCACTAAAGCAGATCTTATCATCTCCAATGATATTGAAGGGATATGGGAACTCCAGTGCTCTTTTTCATATATTCCGGACGAAGAGACCTTTGAAGAGGAGGATGATAACTTTGAAGAACCGGCAGGTTTATACAGAGATTCGTCAACATCCACAGCAAAACTTTTTTCGTCTGGGCCCGGATTCCCCAGATTCAGATTAAAACTCTGCCTTTTTGAACCATAGCCAACAGTAATGTGAATCTGACCTTTGGTATAGAGCCGACCATCATATGGTATCCTTGCTATCAAAGGTACATATTCTTCATGTTTAACATAAGGATTATCTTCAAGAATTGTGATGTTTTCCCTGAGAGAGTCACTTGTAGATATATTTACATGTGTAGGTGCACCATAATTGATCAACACTATCTCAAAACTGCGTTCCTCACCGGGAGATAATGATAATTCCAGTGTATCAGTATCGAATTCAAGGGAATTCACTCCGAGCCTGTTAATATGCACCTGTTGCAATTGATTTCCTCACTATTTTCATTCCCTTAGATCAGGGGGGAGCATATTTGGTATCTTTTCCTCTATGGGATAGTATTCATTACAGACAGAACAATACAGGGTGCCCGATATAACCTCATTTTCATCCTCTTTTTCTATGTTCAGAGTAAGATCCCCTTTACATATGGGACATGCAAGAATTTCCATAAGGTCTTTTTTCAAGTCGATCACCACCTTCCAATATGTTACAATGAATATAAGGTTTTTCTATAATAGAAACTATAAAAGTCATGCTAATATTGAATTCTATTATTAAATTTCAAATTCAAAATTCTCCGTTGATAAGAAAATGAAGGTACAAATATAATATTCATTACAATTCCATTCCACTAAAAAATAGAAGTAAACAAAGAACAACAAGGCTTTTTTATTATTGAAAACCTTATACAACAGAACCCGGTGGATATATTATGAAAGTGAACGAGAAATGTGTAGGATGTGGTCAATGTATTGCTTTTTGCAAATACGAGGCCATTGAAGTAAGAGGGAAAGCAATATTCAACTCCGCTTGCATAGCCTGTAAAGCATGTATACCTTATTGTCCTGTCAAAGCAATAGAGGCATAGAATGAAAGCAATAATAATCGGTTCTGGACTTGGAGGTCTTTTAAGTGCAGCCAGACTTTCAAAAGAGGGATATGAGGTGGAAATATTTGAGCGTCTCCCGATAGTAGGAGGAAGATTCACCAATATACCTTACAAAGGTTTCCATTTAAGCACCGGAGCATTACATATGATTCCACACGGACCTGCAGGACCACTTGCACAATTACTGGAATATGTGGATGCCGATGTGGAGATCGTACGCAGAAAACCTATTGCTGTTATAAGAGTACCCAGAAAAAAAGGAGATACTGATTATAAGTACGGTCATAAAGATCTGCTTTTTGAAAATTTCAGGGTACCTTTTTCTCTGTGGAACCGGATTAAATTGATGTATTACGTGATAAGCACCCGCAAAAAACCTCCAACGGGCCAATCTTTTGAACAATGGTGCAGAGATCATATTCCTCAGGACTGGACATATAGGATTTCAGATGCTTTCTTTGGATGGTCACTAAGTCTGAAAGCAGCAGATGTACCTGTTGAGGAAGCTTTTGAGATAATTGAGAACCTTTACCGTTTCGGAGGGCCTGGGATACCCATTGGAGGATGTAAAGGAATCACAGATGCTCTTGTCGATGTAATTAGATCCAGAGGAGGAACTATACATACATCATCCGAAGTCACCGCTCTTAAAATGGATAACGGAAAAGTATCAGGTGTTATTGTCAACGAAGAAGAACATGATGCTGATATCGTTCTTAGTGACATAGGGCATCCTGCTACAGCAGATCTTATAGACGAAAAAGCAGATATTGAAGGAATGGATGATTATATCCGTAAAACAGACAAGATAAAACCATCGGCAGGAATAAAGATCTGTCTCTCATCGGATAAACCTCTTATAGGACATGGAGGAGTGCTGCTTACACCCTATGCAAAAAGGGTGAACGGTATCAACGAAGTGACAAATATCGATCCGAATCTTGCACCAGAAGGCAAGCATCTGACCATGGCTCATCAATGTGTACACTGGAACGATATTGATGATATTGAAAAAGAAATAGATCTTGGTCTTGAAGACCTAAAGGATATTTTTGCAGGAAAAGAATATGAAGTACTACTTATACAATCATATTCAAACGGATGGCCTGTAAACAGGTCGCCATCCGGCGCTGACCTCAGGAACAGGACACCTGTCCCTAATCTCTATATCGTTGGAGACGGAGCAAAAGGCAAGGGAGGAATAGAAGTCGAGGGAATTGCACTGGGAGTGAAAAACTGTATTCAGGATATTTTAAACCTATAGATCTTATAAAAGAATATAAACAATTAAGCTTATGTAATTGTTATCTTTTATCTTAAATCGGGAAACTAACAATGACTGAAACTGTCACATTCTGTCGCAATATATTCATACCTGTCACAAATATCTGCAGGAACAAATGCGGATACTGTACATTCAGGCGAGATCCTGATGACCCGGAAGCACAACTCATGAAGATCGAGGACATACTTCCAGTCCTTGAAGACGGAAAAAAAGCAGGATGTACTGAAGTTCTTTTTACTTTTGGAGAATATGCTGAAGAGATCCCTCTCTATAAAGAATGGTTAGAAGACCTGGGTTATTCCAGCACTGTAGACTATATCTGTGAACTTTGCAGAATAGCCATTGACAAAGGCCTCTTACCCCATACCAATGCAGGTATATTGAACTATACGGAACTGGAAAAACTGAAACCCTTCAATGCAAGTATGGGACTTATGCTTGAAACTACCGCAGAGCTTGTTGCACACGTTGATTCTCCCGGAAAGACACCATCCAGAAGGATAAAAACTATACGTTACGCAGGTGAATTACAGATCCCATTTACAACCGGCATACTTATCGGTATTGGGGAAACCCTTGACGACAGAATAAATTCTCTTCTGGCAATTGCGGAACTACATGAAGAATACGGTCACATACAGGAAGTGATCATACAGAATTTCACACCAAAAGAGAACACATCCATGGCAGATGTTCCATCACCTACAGAGGAAGAGATGATCCAGGCAATCCTCATAGCCAGGGAGATACTGCCTGACGATGTGGCCATCCAGGTAGCACCAAACCTTATAGACCCCTATGTTCTGATACAGTGTGGTGCCAATGATCTTGGCGGAATTTCACCAACAACCATTGACTGGATCAATCCCGAATCGGAATGGCCAAGTGTAGAAGAATTGAAGATGATGGTACATGAAGTTACACTAAAAGAACGGCTCCCTATATATCCCCAATATATTAAGAAGAAATGGTATGATGAAAAAATATCAGACCTTATTAATAACCTTGCAGATGATGAAGGATACCGGAAAACATAAATTCTCACCTATAAGCACACATTTTAAATAGAAACGATATGTATCGAAAAGAAATATGAGCCCTATTACTATCCCTGATGAAATAATGGAACGTGCCTATGAAGGAAAAATTACAAAAGAAGATGCTCTTCTCCTTCTGAAAGTGCCACCTTTCAGGCTTTTCGAACTGGCAGACAGATTGCGATATGAAACCGTGGGGAACACTGTGACATATGTGGTCAATCGCAACATCAATTTTACGAACAGATGTATAGGAACCTGTGGTTTCTGTGCATTCAGGGATAATTCAGGATATATTATGGATATTCCGGAGATACTGGAAAAGGTACAGAAAGCAGAAAGCCTTGGAGCCACAGAGGTTTGTATACAGGGAGGATTACTTCCTAATGTAGATATTGATTTCTATACTGATATAATAAGGGCTGTTAAAAAAGAATTCCCCCATATACATACACATGCCTTCTCACCTATGGAAGTATATCATGCTGCAAAACAGAGTGATATAACAGTTAGCAAAGCACTCAAAATGCTTAAAGAAGCAGGACTTGACACCATGCCCGGAACCGCAGCCGAAATCCTTTCTGACAGAGTAAGAAGCATAATATGTTCCAGCAAGCTCAAGACCGATGAATGGGTGGATGTTATTACACAGGCCCACATGAAAGGCATTAACACAACAGCGACCATCATGTACGGACATATAGAAACCATAGAGGAGCGTATAGACCACATTATGCTAATAAGAGATATTCAGAAAAAGACCGGCGGTTTCCTGGAGTTCGTACCACTTACATTCATGCCTTACAACAACAAGATAGGCGATGATATGATCAGACAGGGAAGGTATGCAACCCCTGGAATGGAGGACCTGCAATTATATGCTCTTGCACGCATCATACTCAATACTCACATAAAAAACATTCAGGCCAGCTGGGTCAAACTTGGAAAGAAACTGGCACAGGTAGCACTCTACTGTGGTGTGAATGACCTTGGAGGAACCCTTATGGAAGAAAAGATATCAGCTTCTGCAGGGTCCAATAACGGGCAATTCATGTCAGCTCAGGAACTGGAATGGTTCATCAGGTCATCGGGCAGACAGCCGGTTCAGAGAAATACCACATATAATCCTATTATCAATATCAACCAGGAACAGAACGGACTCAGAATAGCCTGAGGACAACATAATCACAATATAAATGATGATATTATTGATAATATACACATGAAAAAGTCAGCAGAGAGGTTGCATCAGCTTTAATGAAGACAGATCCTTTTGAATTCTTCATATTCTGTTCTTTCAAAAATGAGAGGGGATACATGCTTTCATCCGAAAGTACACACCTGCAGATGGACTTGTATGGATGATTCGCCAGGAGGAAAGTAGAACCTATACTGAGAAATGCGCTTTATGAGGAAATATAATGAAAGCACTGATACCATATAAGAAGAAAAACGCCAAATCAAGGCTTTCACCTGCACTTACACTTAAAGAGCGGGAAGAATTCGTAGAACTTATGCTAAGAGATGTGATTAGCAGTCTGCAGAATGCCGGAATTGAAAAGATAGACATTCTTACCACCCCGGATAATGGTGTCCCTGAAGATGTAGAGGTAAATGTTGTGATAAATAAAAATGATCTTAATGAAGCCATCAATGAGTACCTTGAATATGAACAGGAACCTATACTAATAATTATGGCTGACCTTCCTCTTGTAAAAAGTGAACACATAAAAGAAATACTCTCAAGACCCGAAGATGTGGTCATTATTCCCGGAAAAGGAGGAGGAACAAACATTATTTTTACAAAAGATCCTTCTAATTTCCATGTCAAGTATTATGGATCCAGCTTCCTGAACCATTGTAACATAGCAAAGGGCAGAAATTGTTCATTACATGTCTATGATTCTTTCCTTTTAAGTACCGATATAGATGAACCGCATGACCTTGTAGAGATAATGCTCCACGGACACGGATACTCTAAAAAATATGTAATGGAAAGATTTGACATCAAAACCGGTAAAGCAAGAGCGAAAATCAGTTCTGCCGGTGCATAAGTCACATATAGCTCTTGTACTATAATGCCCCCCTTAATCAATATTATTCTGAAAATATTAGAAAAATATATTTCCTCTTGAACTATTACAGACAGAACATATAATTATAGGTGATAATGGTGACCATCAACGTAAACAAATTGAAATGCGGATATTGCGGCGCATGTGTTGGCGTATGTCCGGTTGGTGCACTTGAACTGGTTGAAACCTGGATAGAAGTCAATGCTACATGCACTTCTTGTGGTATGTGTGCCAAGATATGCCCTGTTGGAGCTATAGAGGTGAAAAAGTGAAGAGCGAATATGATGTTGTGGTCATTGGGGCCGGACCTGCCGGTTCTGTAGCTGCAAAAACCGCAGCTCAGAAAGGTCTTGATGTACTTCTGATAGAAAAAAGACAGGAAATCGGCGACCCAGTAAGATGTGCGGAAGGTGTTAGTAAGGCATGGTTGAAAAAGCATATAGATCTGGATGAACGCTGGATATGTGCAGACGTGAAAGGATCACGCATTTATTCCCCTGATGGCACTATGATAGAGATGGCAGAAGAGATCTCAGGTGGAGAGGTCGGATATGTACTTGAACGTAAGATATTCGACCGTGCACTGGCTTTTGAAAGCGCAAAAGCAGGTGCTGAAGTAATGGTAAAGACCAGAGCTACAGGTCTTATAATAAAAAACGGCTTTGTTCAGGGCGTTAAGATCTCACATCTCGGAGAAAAACATGACATCCATGCAAAACTGGTAATTGGTGCCGATGGAGTGGAATCAAAAGTTGGCAGATGGGCAGGCATTGATACATCCCTCAAACCCTCTGATATTGAAACCTGTGCTCAATATCTCATGAGTGGTACAGGCATTGATCAGGAATACTGCTATTTCTATCTTGGAAATGAAATTGCTCCTGCAGGTTATATATGGATATTCCCAAAAGGAGGAGATCTTGCCAATGTAGGGATTGGTATTCTGGGCAGCAAATCAGGCAGTAAACATGCAATTGATTATCTCAATGAATTTGTAGATGAAAAATATCCTGATGCCAAGATCCTCGAGATAGATGTTGGAGGAGTACCTGTCAGTGGCTCTGTTGAAAAGACAATTACAAACGGACTTATGCTTGTTGGCGATGCGGCCAGACATTCCGATCCTATCACCGGTGGAGGAATCATCAATGCTATGGAAGCCGGAAAATATGCAGGAGAAGTTGCATATAATGCAATATCAAAAGGTGACGTTTCAACAAAAACACTTAAAGAATATGAAGACAAATGGCGCTCAACAGTAGGCTATGAGATAGATAACAGTCTGATCGTCAAAGATACATTTATAAAATTCACAGACAAAGAATTGAACTCCCTGGCACATTCACTAAAAGGTGTTGATTTCAACAGTATGAGTCTTATTGACCTTCTATATGCATTGTTCAGGGCCAATAAGAAACTTCTATGGGATCTCAGGAGTCTCTTTAAGAATGTTGTCAAATACGAAATCGACTTTGAGCACTAGGCCTTAACAGGCCAATAGCTTTTTTTAAAATGTACAATAGAGTATATGTAAGTCAAGTCCTCTTTTTTTCTTACTGAACTCAGACCAATAGATCAGCTTTTATCACCGTTTCCAGAATTCCGGGGTCAGAATAACTATCACTGTGAAAACTTCAAGTCTTCCTATCCACATATTAGTGATCAATATCAACTTACCAACAAAAGGCACGACATCAAAATTGGACATAGGACCCACCAGCCCGAAACCAGGACCAATGTTCCCGAGTGTTGCAATTGAAGCAGTGATCGAACTTATAAGATCCATTCCCATCAATGAAAGCAGAGCTGTTGATATTGCGAATATCATCAGGTAGATGACCACGAATGATACTATAGCCTGCATAACATCATCTGGAACAGCTTTGTTGTTGAATTTGACCGGTTTTACAGCTCTTGGATGTATCGATTTGAATAAAGCACGTCTTGCATACTTGAGCAGAAGAAGGAACCTTACTACTTTAACACCACCAGAAGTCGAACCAGCGCACCCACCTATGAACATGACAGCAAGCAGTACTATTTTTGCAGAGTCCACCCACAGATTAAAATCCGTTGTCGCAAATCCGGTTGTCGTGGTTATGGAAACCACCTGGAATACAGCAAATCTAAAAGCTGTAAACAGCTCTTCACCCATATCATCCCAGAGACTGAATGTAAGTATCAGGGTCGCAAAACTAACAATAAACAAATAGAATTTGAATTCATCATCCTTTAAAAGACTGGAACGATCCGTGCGTAATGTCCTGTAATGCAAGGCAAAGTTAGCTCCTGCCACTAGCATAAAAAATGTTATTATTCCTTCTACAAGAGGACTGTCAAAAGCTGCTATACTTTCAGAATAAGGAGAAAAACCACCACAAGCCATTGTAGTGAAAGTATGAGTAACTGCATCATAAAGAGAAAGATCAGCAAGAACTAGTGCTATGATCTCTACAATGGAAATTGTGAAATAGACCAGCCATAGTATCTTTGCAGTTTCCCTTATACGCGGCTTGATCTTATCTTCCGTTGGTCCGGGAGCTTCAGCTCTGAAAAGTTGTCTGCCGGCAACACCGAGTTTTGGAAGAATGGCAATGAAAAGCATGATGATACCCATACCTCCAAGCCATTGGGTCATACTGCGCCAGAAAAGTATACTTCTTGTATGGGATTCTATATCCAGGAGAACGGTTGCTCCGGTTGTTGTAAAGCCGGACATCGATTCAAAAATTGCATTAACAGGGGCAATACCATCCAGCATAAAAGGGATGGAACCAAAGATGGCAACAGAAAGCCATCCGAAAGCAACAATTGCAAATCCTTCTCTTGTTTTCCATTCATCAGATGAGCTGTAACGATGGGAAAGCAGAATGCCTGTGAAACCGGTAATAATGACCGCTGTTAAGAAGGGATACAATGAATCTCCATAATAAATAGCTACTAACAAAGGTAGCAACATTATGGCACCGAGAAATCTGAGAAGTCTTCCCAGTACGTTCAATATGACCCCGTGATTCAAGAATCGCACACCGCCAAAATATCATTTAAAGAGTTTTTCTACCTCAGCATTTGCAGACTGCAGGGAGAACACAACAACCCTGTCACCTTCCTCGATTACATATTCACCGCGAGGAACTATTGTATTGCCTTTGTGGACTACCATACTGATAATCGCATCAGGAGGGAATTTTACATTTTTAAGTGGTTTGCCCACAATTTTTGATTTTTTCGAGGTTGTATACTCTATAATTTCTGCCTGTTCTCCTTCAATAGTGGTGACAGATTCTATACCCTGCCCGAATGTGAGCTTTAGCACCTCATTAACAGTCGCCTGTCTGGGACTTACCGCACTGTCAACACCGACCATTTCGAAAAGAGGAACATAATCAGACCTATCTGCTCTTGCAATAACTTTTTTCACCCCAAGTTGTTTGGCGATCAATGAGCATAAAAGGTTCTTCTCATCACTGTTTGTCACAGATATAACAACATCCATTTCAGAAACATCTTCCTCTTTGAGGAGATTGATATCTGTTCCGTCACCATTAAGCACAAGTACTCCTGGAAGTTCTTCTGCGATAACAGCGGATCTTTCCCTGTCAGTCTCTATTATCTTAAGGTCAAATTCACTTTTTGCGATCATCCGGGCAAGATAAAAACCGACTATACCTCCACCAATGATCATCACTCTGCTTCTTTTACCAACCTTTTCTCCGAAAAGGTCACGGATTTCTTTCATCGAGGCAGGTTTTCCTATTACAACAATATGGTCGTTTCCTTTTATAATATCTTCACCATGAGGAATTATTACTTCTGAATTCCTGAAAAGAGCACTTATAATACAGCAATTTGCAAGATTAAGCTCATGCATTTGTTTTCCTACAAGGAAATGATCTTCAGGAACCACAAATTCCATCATTTCAACCTTGCCTTCGGCAAAATAATCAGCATCTATTGCTGATGGAATGGCAAGGATCCTTGCAACCTCAGAAGCCAGAGACAGTTCCGGACAAACCATGATATCAATACCTATCTGGGGCCTCTTGGCCACGGGTTCATCTATGTAATCCGGATTGCTAACTCTGGCTACGGTCTTCAATTTACTGTTATCTTTTACAATAAGTTTTGAGGCCATACATGCCACTATATTTACTTCATCCGATCCGGTTACTGCCACAAGTAATCCGGCTTCATTTAGAATATCATGCAGAATCGAAACATTCGCACCGTTTCCATTCAGCACATGAACATCAAGTTCATTAGCACGGGCACAGGCTTCTTCATTATGGTCTACTACCACAACATCGTTAGTCTGGTAAAGAGCCTTTGCGATATGATAGCCAACCTCACCAGCACCAATTATTACTATTTTCATAACATACCTTCAAAAGGTCATAATAAAGACATTATATGATACTAAAACAAAAAGGTATAATATGCTTATTGCCTTTTAAAGCTTACCACATAATTGGCCAGGATGTATAGATATTCGCTCAAAAAACTAAAAAAGAAATAAAAATGAATTCAAAAATCAAAATAAAACAGAAAAACAGGTTCAGGCTTCAAAGGCACCTTTTACTTTTTCAAAGATGCCTTTTCCGCCTTTAGGATTTTTTATATCAGACTCTCCTTCAAGTTCCTGAAGCTTTTTGAATAATTCCTTCTGCTCGCCAGAAAGTTTTGTAGGGGTCCTGACAATGATCTTCACAAGCTGATCTCCATGCGAGTGTCCATGAATATGAGGCATTCCCTTACCCTTCAGCCGCAGGATGGAATGTGTCTGGGTACCCGGTTTAATGTTCATTTTCACTTTGCCATGAAGTGTCGGAACCATCACATCCCCGCCAAGGGCGGCTTTTGCAAAGGATATTGGTTGCTCATAGACAATATCATCGCCAACACGCTGGAACTTATCATGTGGTTCCACGTGGATTACCACATAGAGATCACCCGATGGTGCACCAGGACTTCCTTCTTCACCTTCGCCTCTTACCTTCAGGCGGAGTCCGTTATCCGCACCCTTTGGGACCTTTACGGAGATCTTGCGGACCTTCTTCATCTTACCCGTGCCCTTACATGAAGGACATGGCTCCTCAATGATCTCTCCACTACCATGACATTTGTTACATGTACTTGTAGACATGAACCTTCCAAATGGTGTGTTACGCGCCTGTGTTATCTGCCCCGAACCATGGCAGTTAGGACATGTCTTTGGGCTGGTACCCGGTTTTGCACCGCTACCATCACAAGTTTCACAATTCTCGGCCCTGGGTACATTGATCTTTGTTTCCATACCCTCTGCTGCCTGCTCGAGAGTTATACCAAGATCATAACGAAGGTCTGAACCGCGCCTGGGACCCTGTCTTCTCTGGCCACCGCCAAAGCCTCCGAAACCTCCAAAGCCACCGAAGCCTCCGCCGAATATACTTCCCAGTATATCCCCAAGGTCTTCGAATCCACCAAAGTCCGCATTCCTGAAGATATCTTCCTGGCTGTAACGACCATCTATTCCAGCATGGCCAAACCTGTCATACTGTTCTCTCTTCTCTGGATCGGAGAGTACAGCATAAGCCTCGGATATCTCTTTGAACTTCGCCTCGGCTTCTTCTCCCTTATTCTTGTCCGGATGATACTGCATCGCAAGCTTTCTGTAAGCTTTTTTGATCTCCGATTCCGTAGCATCCTTGGATATACCTAATATTTCGTAATAATCGCGTGTAGTGGACATGGATGATTCCTGTTATCCTATATGTGTTCATTGAATTAAAATTAAAGATAGTAAGATACTTACAGATTAAAGTATCTTACCGGTTGAAATCCATGTTTTACTTATTGTCGTCGTCGACCACTTCATAGTCCGCATCAACAATGTTCTCGTCATCAGAGCCTGAAGTTGCTTCAGATTCTTCTGCAGCAGAGGCTGCGGCTGCAGCTTCTTCCTGAGCTTTCTGATACATTGCTGAAGATACATCGTAGACAGCGGTCTGAAGTGCTTCTGTCTTTGCCTTGATATCCTCTATATCATCCGACTCAAGAGCTGTCTTCAGATCTGCAATTGCCGCCTCTATCCTGGACTTCTGTTCATCGGTTGCAACATCTTCTGCTTCCTTGAGGGTCTTTTCAGCAGAATTCATAAGGGATTCGGCTGTGTTCTTGACCTCAACCTCTTCCTTACGCTTCTTGTCCTCTTCAGCATGTGCTTCAGCATCTTTGATCATCTGATCGATCTCTTCATCAGAAAGACCGCCTGGCTTCTGGATGGATATGGACTGTTCCTTGCCTGTACCCTTGTCCTTTGCAGTAACATGAAGGATACCATTAGCGTCTATGTCGAAAGTAACCTCGATCTGCGGAACTCCTCTTGGTGCAGGTGGTATTCCATCAAGTGTGAATTTACCAAGGGTCTTGTTACCCGATGCTACACCCCTTTCACCCTGAAGTACATGGATCTCTACCGATGGCTGATTGTCAGCTGCCGTTGAGAATATCTGGCTCTTCTTGGTAGGAATGGTTGTGTTCCTCTCAATAAGAGGTGTTGACACTCCTCCAAGGGTCTCGATACCAAGCGTCAATGGTGTTACATCAAGCAGAAGCACATCCTCTACCTCACCACCAAGTACACCGGCCTGTATCGCAGCACCGATTGCTACAGCTTCATCAGGATTGATGTTCTTGTACGCATCCTTTCCGGTTGCCTTCTTTACAAGCTCTGCAACAGCAGGCATCCTTGTGGAACCTCCTACAAGAAGCACCCTGTCGATGTCCTTGGATGAAAGTTTTGCGTCCTTCATTGCCTGGTTAACAGCCACAAGTGTCTTATCAAGC
The DNA here is from genome assembly GCA_021767785.1 of Methanolobus sp. Taxonomy (GTDB): domain Archaea; phylum Halobacteriota; class Methanosarcinia; order Methanosarcinales; family Methanosarcinaceae; genus Methanolobus. Next base: position 13,543 of record JAASSR010000002.1, on the reverse strand, counting down.
AGATCCGAGATCATCTTCTCGAACTGTGCCCTTGTAAGGTCTATGTCAATATGTTTTGGCTGTCCGTTAGAGTCAGCAGTTATGAACGGAAGGTTGATGTTGGTGGTAGTGACACCTGAAAGTTCGATCTTTGCCTTTTCAGCCGCATCCTTCAAACGCTGCAGAGCTGCCTTATCCTTTGAAAGATCAATACCTTCTTCCTTCTTGAATTCATTTATTAGATAGTCCACGATCTTCTGATCGAAGTCATCCCCACCAAGGTGGGTATCTCCTGCAGTAGAAAGAACCTCGAATACTCCACCTCCAAGCTCAAGGATAGATACATCGAAGGTACCTCCACCAAGGTCATAGATAAGTATCTTGTGATCTTCATCATCCTTATCAAGACCATATGCAAGTGATGCTGCGGTAGGCTCGTTGATTATCCTCATTACCTCAAGTCCGGCAATGGTACCTGCATCCTTTGTAGCCTGCCTCTGTGAATCATTGAAGTATGCAGGTACAGTGATGACTGCCTGTGTAATTGTCTCACCAAGGTAAGATTCCGCATCCTCCTTCAGTTTACGAAGGATCATTGCAGAGATCTCCTGTGGTGAATATTCCTTACCATTAAGATTTACTTTATAATCTCCTTCACCAATGTGTCTTTTAATTGAACTTACGCTGTTCTCAGCATTGGTGATGAGCTGTCTCTTGGCAACCTGACCTACCAGTTTCTCACCCTTCTTAGAGAAACCTACAACGGAAGGTGTAGTTCTGCCTCCCTCTGCATTTGGAAGAATTGTAGGTTCTCCACCTTCTATCACAGCCATACAGGAGTTTGTAGTTCCCAGGTCAATTCCCAATATTTTTCCCATATTATTACCTCTTACATGAATTTATTTGTAGTATATTATTAAGTATTAATTATTATCTCTTTCAGACGCGTCTTTTTCAAGAAATACTGTCTTTACGAATCTCACTTTCCGTCATCCGATTTCGTCGAATCTTCATTCTCCGGTTTCTTCGAAACAGTTACCATTGCAGGCCTTATCACCTTCGAATGCAGGTAATATCCCGGTTTGCAGACATCCACAACTGTATTATCCTCATGTTCGGGATGTTCCACATGCATCATCGCTTCATGGAGGTGAGGGTCAAATTCATTACCTTCACACTCAATCTTTTGCAGACCTTCTTTCTCAAGTATTCCTGCAAACTGCTTAAAGACCATCTCAATGCCGGTTATAACCGATGAGATATCATCTGTTTGCTTTGCAGACTCCAGCGCACGTTCAAAATTATCATAAACCTCAAGAAGTTCTATGATAATCTGTTCCACTGCAAATTTCCGATATTCTTCTTTTTCCCGAATACTTCTTTTTCGGAAATTGTCGAATTCTGCAGAGAGGCGCAGAAGTTTATCCCGAAGCTCTGCGATCTCATCTTCAGAAGTGGTTTCCTCTGTCGTCTCCACTTCGTCTTCCTCAACTGGTTTCGAATTTAAATCTTCACAATTCTCTGGTCCATCAGCCATTATCTATATCTCCGCCTATTCTATGCGCGGTAATGTGCATCCGAACTAATGATTGTATGATATTCTATAAATAGTTTTCGTATAAACAGTTTATTTTAGCGAAATGAATTGAACAAAAAAGACAATAATTCTACAATAGATGCAGAAGTTCCTATCAAAAAGAACTACTGAACTTATGCTGCAACACACGGATCAGGAGCATACTGGCTACCATGCAAATCGCAAGTCCCGAGATAACATTGTCGAAACCGAGTTTGGTGACACCACCTTCTACCGCGTATTTTACACCACTGAAAAAAGCTGTCGTAGAGAATGTTGCAACTAAAGAGACTATTGCACCACCTACAAGGGAACCCATATAATCTGCACCCCGTGACTCGAAATAGACTGAACCTGCTATAAAGATAACTGCAAAGATAAGCAGCATCACATACATCGGAACATCCAGCCCTCTTGTTGCCATGTCCATTAACCCAAATGCCACACCGACCATGAAAACTGCCATGGTGGTCGAAACTACAAGTGCCTGCAAGAATGGGTTTTCAGTATTTACATCCATATTCATCCCGGTCCTTTATCAGTAATAATACTATATAGTCATTTTTAATATATAGTTTCAAACTATATATATGAACTATAAATGTGTGCAGAAATGATGGAACTCTACATATTCCATCATTGACTCCATTGTTTTATATTTATCCATCTGCTATCAGCAGAAAAACTCTTTTTTTAAGAAAGCAGGATATCATCAAAGGTCCATTACAACATGCGACCTTGAAAGATAATATTCGAACAGCTCTCTGCCCCAGTGTTGAGCCTCAGCGTTACAAAAAACAAGATCCTTGCGATCATATTTTCCATTGCGATCAAAAAGGCACATCATGAGGAATTTGTCAGTGATAAAAAGAGATGCCAGGTTCATGTTTTCCGGATATACGAATAATTTAGCATTGTTATTCTCAAGGAAAAATTCAAGCTCTTTACTGTAGTCAACCTTGTGCTTTTCCAGAGCTGCTTCAGACATTATGATCGAAACATCAATATTCTTCTTCACAAGATCCAGAAGGAAATAAGGAAATGCCGGATGCAGAAAAGCAGTTGCCCCCATCACAAACTCCGAACCCAGCGATTGTTCAATAAGGTCTTTGTTTAGTTCGAACATATCATTAAGGTCAGGTTCTATAATTTTACAATATCCAAGTTCTCTTATCCTTTTAAGAAGATGAGAAGGGATTGGACTAAGATCATGATTCTTCCAGTAATCATAACTGTTCTCGAGTACTTCCAGCGTGCCCATTAGAGGTACCATATCCTCAACTACAATTTCACCTATTTGAGAAAGTCTGCACTGATCCCTTTCTTTGATTACAAGATCATTTTCTACCAGAATCTTGATCTGAGGCAGCATCGCATGTCTGGTCACTTCCAGTGAATCGAGTATTTCTTCCATTGACATCGGTCCTTCCCTCAGAAACAATAGAAGATTCTTTCTCTTCTCTGACATGAACATAGTATCCAGCAGGGGACGTCTCATACAAATAACCACTCCTTATATTCTGACAGATCCATAAAATCATAGTATGTACTAAAACCAAGAATTCTCCGAACCTACACTCCTATTATAAATTATGCTCCAAAAGTATAAATGTATTTTACCTGATCTGCAGAATTAGACAATTTAAAAGCAAAAAGATAATCTAATAAGATTTCCATAACTCCAATGCTTGAAAATAGAATCCTGTCAGATAGAACTGCAATTTAGAGGTTAATTTAGATTGATCAGAGAACAATGAAAGGTAGACACAGATTAATACATATGGAAATAAATCTGTGTTAACCTGCAATCTATTTTAGTTTATATATGTGTTTCTAATATCCAAAACCTGTTATATTTTTAGACCCTGATCATATCAGCACTTGTCATACTACCGCAACTGGAACAATAATAGATTATGTTCATACCAAGTTTTTGCTTTCTTAAGACAGTGCTGCAATGTATACAGTGTTTTTGTGATTCACTTTTCACCTTTTAACCCTCACTCAAATAACATAATAGTATCAAGTCTTGCCGTATTTATTTTTGTCCAGTATCCACATACCTTACAAATCTGTAGATCGTTTTCGCATGTATGCAGAACATTATGACACTCCGGACATGTTTTCAATGAACCCATGTTAATACCTTCTTAATGCAGGATCTGGGGAAAGTCATACACACAATATGATGAAGATACGAAAAAGGAGCAGACCACATGTCTTTTTCACTTTTATAAGTACCACTCTTTATAGAACATGTGGTCTTAACTCCCCGTCTCGTACCTTCTTACCACTTATCCAACTCTGGCCTTTTGTCTGTAGACGAAATCAAACAAGGAAGGTCCCACTCCCCAATCCGCTTTTACAATCAGGATATGTTTATCTGTTACCCAATTGTTAGTTATTCAGATATCATTTATTATATTTAACATATATCCTATGAAAATTAGTAAGGGACTTTAAATTATAATGTAATTATAACTTTCAAACGCTTTGTAACAGAAACTGAAAAAGACCACTTATTAAAACATAAAGGACCCTAATAGCAAATAATATATTAAATAATGCAGTTGCATCCACCATGAGAATATTGCTTGCAGAATATGCAATGGGAATCGGACTTGATGGTACGTTATTGCTGGAAGGCAGAGCCATGATCAGTACCCTTGCTAACAGTTTCTCCCGTCTTGGACATGAAGTGACATACCTTACTGCAGGAAACAGGTTAAAATGCGGAAATGCAATAATTTCCAAAGAAAAGACATTTGAGAGAATACTGGAGACTGCTGCAAAGAAAAGTGACGCAGGACTTGTTATAGGACCCGATGAACTTCTAGACGGTCTTACTGATATAATAGAAAGAAATACCATCAACATCGGATGTTCGCCTGAATCTGTCCGGCTCTGTGCCGATAAACTGAAATGCAGCATGGCCCTGGAATCAAATTCAATAGCAATCCCTAAAATAATAGAGGGAAAGCACCATGGAAACCACATCATTAAACCTCGTTTCGGATGTGCATCTGAAAAAGTCAGAATGACATGTGGGGAAATAGATGAGAATGTGGAAGAAGAGTTCATAATGACCGAGTACATCGAAGGAGAGCATCTTAGTGTGAGTCTGATATGCGGACAAAAGACACTTCCTCTGAGCCTGAACAGGCAATTGATAGATATAAAGAATAATAACAATGAAACAATCTTTGATTATAGAGGAAACCAGGTACCATACCGAACCGAACATGAAGATGAAATATTCCGGACCGCAAAAAGAACTGCAGAAATACTTGGATGTAACGGTTTTGTAGGAATTGATATCATCTACGGGGATAAAGCTTACGTAATTGATGTAAATCCCCGGCCTACAACAGCAATATTCGGTCTGGTGAAAAACCTTGAATGTGAGATAGGAGAACTTCTGCTGATGAACATGTTCGGAGAACTTCCAGATAAAGTATATCTTGAAGGTGAATGCTCTTTTACCAAAGATGACATTGAGGAAATCATATGAGAATAATCGGAATCGATATTGGTGGTGCGAACACTAAGATCGCGTCTTCAGACGAAGAGATCATAGAACTGCACTACATACCCCTCTGGAAAGATACTACATTGCCTGCTTCGCTGGAGGATATTGCAGATGAATTAAAACCTGATAGTGTCAGTGTGGTGATGACCGGTGAACTTGCTGATTGTTTTGAAGATAAAGTACAAGGAATCCAGTTTATAATAGATTCTGTAAACGAGGCTTTTGATTGTGAAGTGAGATATATTGATAGTAGCGGCCATTTTTATTCCGATACGGGGGATCTGCGTGACCTTGCAGCAGCAAACTGGGCAGCATCCAGCAGGCTGATAGGATCAGAGATAGGGGACTGTATATTTGTTGATGTGGGGAGTACTACAAGTGATATAATTCCTATCAAAAACGGAGAACACGCTGCAGCACTTACGGATTTCTCGAGACTCATGCGTAGTGAACTGTTCTATGCAGGTACACTAAGGACAAATCTTGCATACCTCCTTAAAAAAGTAGATGTTGCGGACGGTGATTGCAATATAGCATCTGAGCTATTCTCAACTACAGCCGATGCATATTTGCTACTTGGTAATATTACAGAAGAGCTCTACACATGCGAAACTGCTGATGGAGCAGGTAAAAGCAAAACAGAAGCAATGAGAAGACTGGCAAGGGTGGTATGTGCAGATCTTACAGAAATATCCGCAGATGAGATTTATCACATAGCACAGCAGGTAAAAGAAAGACAGATAAATCTTCTCTGTGAAACCATATCAGTTGTAGCAAACAGAAATGACCTCAACAGGATAGTCTCCGCAGGCCTTGGAGAATTCCTGATAAAAGAAGCATCTGATATACTGGGATTCGAATGCATTTCAGTTGCCGATAAATGGGGACCTGATATCTCAAAAGTTTTCCCTGCATATGCTGCAGCCAGGATACTGGAAGAGGAAATAGGTGCTTCCGGAAAAGAATAAGTCACATAGAAAGAAATATGTAATTAAGGGTCCGTGAGTTCCGGACAGGTCAAGGTTGGGATGAAAACAGTAGTAAAGCTCGGCGGGAGTCTTATGAAAAATTCGGCTTCCATTATAAAGTCCATGAAAGAACATTTCAAGGATAACAACGGATATTCGATACTTATAGTGCCTGGAGGAGGCGTATTTGCAGATTCGATCCGATCCATAAGTGAAAAGTGCTCTATCAGTGATGATGCCGCCCACTGGATGGCAATTCTTTCAATGGAACAGTACGCTTACTATCTTATAGATAAAACAGATGTGAACGTAATTGAGAATATCAATGAAATACCATCGGGTGTCTCTTTACTTCTGCCCTACAGATTCTTGAAAGAGAGTGACAGACTTCCACATTCCTGGGATGTAACATCAGACACCATTGGTGCCTGGATAGCCAGAAAGACAAGATCGAGGTTTGTAAAAGTTACGGATGTTGATGGCGTGATGGCAGATGACATTATTCTAAAATGGATTACTGCGAAAGAACTCTCAAGGATGGAGGTTACCTGCGTAGACAATTCTTTGCCGGAATTTTTGATGAAGAACTTTATGGATTGTGTCGTGGTCAATGGCTTGCATCCGGAAAGGGTCATTGATGCCGTTACCGGAAAAAATGTAGTCGGCACTCATATCAAGGGGAATATTTAAATTATATACTGCGTATGTACTGAAATCACCGACATGCTGATTTTTCAGTATTCATATTTATCTATATTATTCATAATAAGGAGATTCTAAATGGCAAATAAAGTCGAGAATTGTACCACATGCAACAAGAGTCTTGTGGAAACCGGCTATGTACGTTTCCCATGTCCGGTTTGCGGCAACGAACTTGGAAGATGTGCAAGCTGCAGACAGCAGAGTAATCCATATACATGCCCTGAATGTGGCTTCGAAGGAGCATGAGGTGAATATAATGGGAGAAGTAGCAGCAACTATTAAGATAATGCCTGAAGGTGTCGAGACAGATCTTAAGGAACTTAAGGATAAACTCGTAGCTGCCTTACCAGCAGGAGCCGAGTACGGCACCCATGAGGAAGAACCTATCGCTTTCGGACTTAAAGCAATAGTCATGGTTGTCATCGTTGGCGATATAGAAGGCGGCACGGAAAAGGTAGAAGAAGCCTTTGCAGCAGTCAAAGGTGTCGAAAGTGTTACAGTAACAGAAGTCGGAAGACCTGTCTGAACACTTAACTTTTTCTTTTTTAGTTTATTTTTAATTTGATCTTTTACTTGTATTGTTTTTTTAGGGCCCGTAGATCAGGGGAAGATCGTTACGTTCGCAACGTAAAGGCCGCGGGTTCAAATCCCGCCGGGTCCACTAAAGAGTTACAAAAAAATAGGTATTTTGATGTTATTATTTTGAGCCACTATTTCTGGAACGCCTTTGGCACTTCCAAATGATCAAATCCAATTTACTATTTCACCTATATCATAGCTGTCAGAATTTATGAATAAGGCAGACCTGATATAATTCAGATTTGAGTATAAGTACCCTTGACCATCTAATATATTAAATATTAAGTAATTGATATATCTCTTAAATGTATTCCTGAACATTTAGTTGATACAATTATGTGATGATAACAAATGATACAACTCGATGTAAATTCAGAGCTTGCAAAAGTAATCAATGACAGCCAGGTAACAATTATCATATGGAAACCAGAAAAAGGCTGGCCGGTAGAATTTGTCTCTGAGAATGTCAGACAATTTGGATACTCAGCTGAAGATTTTCTTTCTGGCAAATTAAAGTATGAAGATATAATCCATCCTGATGACATTGAGCGTGTAAACAGAGAGGTTACAGAGTACTCTGAAAAGCATGTTGATAATTTCATTCAGGAGTACAGGATATTTACCGCATCAGGTGAAATAAGATGCGTTGACGACAGGACCATCATCCGAAGAGACGAAGATAGTAATATACAGTATTATGAAGGCATCATTCTGGATATAAGTCAGCGAAAGCTCTCTGAAACAATAATTGATTGCCGCAATCAGGTTCTTGAAGCTCTGGCTTCGGGTGAAACTCTGAATGAGGTTCTTACGCGTCTGGTGAAATCTACTAAAAAAATTATACCGGGAGCGATCAGTTTTATCATGCTACTGGATGAGGAAAAGAAACATCTGGTCCATGCCATTTCTCCTCAGCTTCCGGATTTCTACAAAAAAGCTATTGAAGGGCTACCCATAGGCGAAGGCATTGGATCCTGTTCAACAGCTGTTTACACAGGAAAAAGAGTTATTGTAGAGGATATTATGGTGCATCCTTACTGGAAAGACCTTAAGGAAATTGCAGCCCGGGCAGGCTTAAGGGCCAGTTGTTGTGAACCACTTATAAGTTCGAATAATGAGGTCTTTGGAACATTCGGAATGTATTTCCGCGAGCCACATACACCTTCAGAGAAAGAGATCGATATCCTTAAAGCAAACGCTAATCTTGCAGCTATTGCAATAAACAATAAAAAAATATTGGATAATGCTCTTGAATCTGAACAAAAGCTCAAGATTATTCTCAACAATGTAAACGATCAGATATATATCAGTGAACTCAGCGGAAAAACAGTCGCTGTGAATCAGTCTGTAGTAGATACACTTGGTTACAGCAAGGATGAAATGTTAAATTCATATCCTTCAGACATAGTTTCATCAAAAGATCTACGCCGCGTGTCAAAACTCATGAGAAAAATAGAAACTGATGAAAGGGCGATATATGAGACTGAAGTTATACATAAGAACGGGAAAAAGATACCACTGGAAGTCAGTGCAAGGTTCATAATATATGACGGGAAAAAAACAATCCTTTCTGTTGCCAGAGACATCAGTGAGCGCAAAAGAGCCGAAAGAAAGCGCCATCTTGAAGAGGAAAGACTCGAAACTCTTGTCAAACTTAACAATATGACCGGCGCATCACTTAGCGAGATTACAGACTTTGCAAGGGAGGAAGCTGTGAGGCTTACTGAAAGTAAACTTGGATATCTTGCATTCATGAATGCTGATGAAACTGCGCTTATCATGCATTCCTGGTCGGAAAATGCTATGAAAGAATGTGGTATCAAAAACAAACGCTTCGTATATCCTATCAAAACTACCGGTTTGTGGGGCGAAGCAGTAAGGCAGCGAAGACCCATAATAACAAATGAATACTCTCTTCCAAGTACTATGAAAAAGGGATACCCTGAGGATCACGTGAAACTTACAAGACATATGAATATCCCGATCTTTGATGGTGATCATATAGTCGCAGTTGCCGGTGTTGGCAATAAAGTAGAAGAATACAATGAATCAGACGTACGCCAGCTTACTTTATTAATGCAGGGTATGTGGAGTCTTATTCAGAGAAAACAAATAGAAGATGCCTTGAAGCAATATTCCGATGAACTAAAGATGGCAAATGAGGAACTCAGGTCCATCAACAAGATGAAAACTGAATTCATCACAGAAAGACTGGAACTTATATATGGATCTGAGCATTCAGGGTGCAATTTCCTTGATGATGAGATGGTCAGGGCCATTGATGATCAACAGTCAAAGGCTATCAATTCTGTATTGCTCAACTCAGAAAGATTAAAAAGAATGGTCAATTCGCTGCTATATATGAGCCAAGAACAGGCAGGAAAGATAGAATATAACTTTTCCCAAACGTATGTGAATAAAATTATATCAGAAGCATTGATGAATCTTATATTGCTAATTGATGAGAAAGCAATCACTTTAGATGCAGATATACCTGACAGCTTGCCAGCAATAAGATCTGACAAGGACAAACTAACAGAAACATTTATAATTCTTATAGATAATGCAATCAAATTCACTCCCGAAGGTGGAAAGATAAACATAGATGTAAGTGAAGAGAACGAGCATCTTCACATAAGGATAACTGATACGGGACCAGGTATACAGAAAGATCTTATTCCTCACATTTTCCAGAAATTTTATCAGCTAGACGACTCAATGAGCCGAATGTATCAGGGACTTGAATCAGGTCTGTACATCTGTAGGGACATAATCCTTGCTCATAAAGGCGAGATATGGATAGAAACTGAAAAGGATAAAGGAACTACATTCCATATAAGGCTTCCAATTATTATTGAGGGAGATTATTCCAGCAATCTGTCAAGAAGCGAGATGATAAAATGAAATTGGCTCTGTTAGGTACTCTTTTTCTATCCGACAAAAGAAAAGATCTTCTCCTGCTGCTGATAGAAAGACCTATGAATATCGATGAGATAAAAAACACACTCAATGTAACTTCCAGTGCCATGATGACACAGATCAAGATTCTAATCGATCAGGGCATAATACTTTACGAGGATGACTATTACAGGCTTTCAAGTTTTGGAGAGGTAATCGTAAAGAAAATGATTCCTCTTTTGAACACCTTAATGGTCTTTGAAGATAACAAACAATATTGGGAAAATCATAGAGTGAAAGGAATTCCGGCACATCTTCTTGCAAGAATAGAAGAACTGGGATCCTGCGAACTTGTTGAGCCGGAACTTAATCGCATGTATGAATTACCTAAAAAGTTCACTGACAATCTTGTACAGTCTAAATATATAATGGAAATTTCATCTTCATTCAGTCCTTCATATCCGTATAAGTACATTGAACTTGCCAGAAAAGGAGTCAGGATCTCACTAATAATTACAGAGCCTGTCTTTGAAAGATTTGAAACGGAATATTTAGAACAATTGCAGGATTACCTGGAAATGAAAAACACTGAACTTTTTGTATGCAAAGAGGATATAGGTTTTGCGTCCAGTGTAGTGACAGACAGATTCCTTTCCCTGACCCTGTTCTATAAGACAGGTATGTTCCACAACCATGCTATGATGAGTTTTGAAAAGGAAGCATTGGTTTGGGGAGAGAATATGTACCATTTTTTCAGAAGAACTGCACATGAAGTAAACGATATCTGAAATCTGGCAATCTTCATCGGAGTTTTCCTTAAGCCAGATATAATTTCACCTGATTTTACCTAAAGGGTCTTATTTAGATACATTTATTTTAGCCTTCATCAGATTAAAGGCATTAATTTGATTAATGATATTAATTTTAAAGGACTTCTTTTATTCTGTTAACGCCGTTAACTCAAGAATATCCATTCATAGAATTATCATCCTGCCTGCAAATAGTGTAGATTCATAATATTAACAGCGTTAATAAATAACCGGCGGTTATGATATATACCGAGACAAAGATACTGCTGATTGTTAACAGTGAGAATCGGTAGTTCACTGTTAGAACAAAAACACACTTTGGAGGTAAACTATGAAAACAGCAATCTTGAATCAACTAGCGGAAGCTGTAGTCGAAGGTGACGACGACCTGGCGGAAGAAGTTGCACAAAAAGCTCTTGAAGAAGGTGTTGATCCTTATGAGGCAATTGTGGACGGACTTGCAAAAGGAATGATAATTGTAAGTGATAATTATGAAAAAGGTGAAGCCTTTGTGCCACACCTGCTCATAGCATCAAGTGCAATGTATGCAGGTATGGACATACTTTCTCCGCATATGAAAATGGACGAAGGTACAGGAAAACGTTCTGTAGGCGTAATAGGAACTATCGAGGGAGACGTACATGACATCGGAAAGAACCTTGTCAAAACAATGCTCTCGGCATCCGGCTTTGATATGATCGATCTTGGACACGATGTTCCAGTAGAGAAATTTGCTGAGACAGCAAAGGAGAACAAAGCAGACCTTGTTTCCATGAGTGCTTTGATGACCACTACCATGGTCAATATGGAGAAAGTAATAGAAATGATGCAGGAGGAAGGTATCAGAGATTCCCTCATAGTCATGATAGGAGGAGCACCTGTTTCCCCTGAATTTGCAGAACAGATCGGTGCAGACTCTACACACCCTGATTCCATGAAAGCTACTGAATGGGCAAAGGATGCGGTATCCAAACTTGATCCGGTTGAACAGAGATGGAGTGAGGAGAAAATATCACTTGGTAAGGTAAAATACAGAGAGGTCCTGGCCAAGAAGAAAGTCAAAGGAAAGAAAGACATAGGTCTGGAAACTGCAAAGCAGATAATTGCAGATTTCGAAAACGTGGGTGTCAAGACTAAAGAGGAAATGACCCATATGGACAGGACGCTTGCATCAATGGCTGATAAAAAAGTCGACAGATTACCAGTATATCCTTTAGCTTGTGGAGTATTGAGGAAATTCGCCGATGTCAACTACAAAAAGTATGCCACTGACATCAATGCGTTTGTTGAAAGTGCTTATCTTGGATCCAAATATCTGGATACAGACATGTTTGTAGGACTCATAGATCTTTCTGCAACATCAGCTGATTTTGGATGTAAGATCAAATACCCTGAAGACGACACACCTTCATCCGAAGGACACCTTGAAGCATATGAAGAGATAGAAGTGCCTGAGGTCAAGGAAGGTACCCGTGCTTATGAGCTAATAATGGCTTCCAAGGCGGCCACTGAGAAACTCAACAAGGAGCTTAATACTCCATTTGTCGGATTCCATGAAGGTCCTCTTCTCACACTTACTCAGCTCATGGGTGCAGACCGTGTCCTGATGGACATGAAGACACATCCTGATGTGGTGCTTGAAGCAGTCCAGAAATGTACAGATTATATCTGTCAGGTATCAGAACTCTTCTTCGAAGAAGATGCCTGTAATGCACTATGTATCGATAATCTCTGGTCCAACAATGTCATCATGAGCGAGGAAGACTACTGGAAATTCGATGGTAAATTCGTATATGACCAGCATTTGCCAATATTCAAGGAATACGATCAGCCCTACATAATACACAACTGTGCCGATGCCGTGCACTTTGACACACAGATCAAGAAGTTTGGAACACAGCTGTACAGCTACGCATACTATCCAAAACTAAGGAGCAAGGGATCACAGAACTATGCAGACCTTATTCCAAAGTATGGTGATATGTGTTGTATGATGGGAGAGGTAAATCCTGTAGAGTTCATGGATAATACCCCTGCAGGTGTTCAGAAGATAAAGGATGACACTAAGAATCTGCTTGAAGGTGTGCTTCCTGCACTCAAGGATAACGGCATGCAATCCAAATATGTCATGTCCTCTGGTTGTGAGATACCTCCAGGAGGACCTCTTACAACAGTAAAAGCAATGGTGGACACAGTAAAGGAACTGGGACCGGACCTTCAAAAACAGATTTTCGGATAAGCAGGAACTATCACTTCCCCCTGCTTTTCCTTTTTCACTCATATGTGATTTGAAGATCACTTTATGAGGTCTACATCCAACAGGGTGGGAAACCACCCTACCTCTACACAAACAGGTGATAATAATGAATCTTGGACTTGGCATAGATACTGGCGGTACATATACGGATTCTGTGATAATGAATCTTGAGGACGGATCAATAATAGATTCAAATAAATCGCTTACTACTTATCCTGATATAATCAAGGGCATAATTAATTCAAT
>JAASSR010000022.1 GCA_021767785.1 Methanolobus sp. | reverse complement strand
TCGTAGAACATTACCACATCCTTTCCGGTAATGGGATCAACAGTTTCAACATGACCGCTTTTTCCTTCTCCTATATCATCAGCAGCTTTTGAAAATTCTTCGATTTCATAATCATAAAGTGTTTTTTCACCTATCCAGTCTTTTCTGGTCGGATGTGAGACAAGGATACCTGTATTTCCTGTCATGAAAGCATATCCTGTATCGAATGCTTTTACTTCGCTGATGATCTCGTCCAGATAATTAAGGGATACATCAACGCCTCCAATACCGATAAAATCTCCATCTTTTATAATAGGAGAGACATAGCTTACAATGAAGACCCCCTCATAGTAGTAAGGTTCAGTTAATACTTTTTCTTTTGTTCTTTTAGGTAACTGATAATAGTCAAGTGTTTCATAGTCCAGAAGAGGATCAAGTGTGATAGGACCAGTGATCTTGTTCCAGTATGGTATGAACCTGCCTGTGGAATCATGTCCTCTGGTATTCACATATAATTCATCATTACCGTCAAAGTCATTTGGTTCGTAGGCAACATAGGTTCCAAGCAGATGAGGATGTTCAACGAGCAAATTATGAAGCATGGTGTTCGCTTCCTCTCTGCTCATGGAATCATAACTTCCCATACTTACAGCGATGGTTTCGGCAATTGCCTGGTTGGTTTTCATATCACCGTTGAATTCGTTGGCATAATTTCTGGCCATCTCTATTGATTGCTGGTAAGCGAGTTCTTCTTCCTGAGTGGTTACCGTGGAAATTGTCATTGCAGTGCTTGCGGCCAGCACAAGTAAAGTACCTGCGACTATATACAGAATTAATTTGAATTTCAGTGACTTGTTTTTCCATTTCATCGTTAAGACCCTGTAATTGCCTGAAGTCACATTATCTGCAATTTTTCTATAAATGATAGATTCGGATATTCTGCTTTAAAATATACTCATGTTAAGATTACAATAGGATTGTAATATTACAATACCATGGTAATATTTTTGCGGAACAATGACTTTTGATCATATTCATAAAAATCAAAGTTCATCTTTGAACTGCATTCAGGTAATAGATAATCAATAATGGATAGAAATAATAAAAGAGAAAAAGAGTTTGTCATTATGTGATCTTTCACACAATGAAGCACATTTAATGGCGGAAACCCCGGGAATTTAACCCGGCTGAACGGATTTAGAGTCCATTTGATCAACCTGATCTGATTTCCATGATGATTTTGTTTTGTGCAATACTTCAAATGAATTACTAATATTTATATTTTTCTTATGGTTTTATTATTATGGTCATGATGGGGTCTGATCATATTGGTTTAACTAAAAGGCTTCTTCTCTGATACACAATATTAATATGTTAGATGATAAAAAGTGAGAATACGGAAAAATGAAGGGTGGATATCTCCTTCATTTTTCTGCTTTTGGTATTCCGGTTCCGAGGAAGATCAGTTTTGTTTCTATTGGAGCTCCACCTTCGTCAGCCATAGTAATATCCTCTCTTTTGATATCGATTTTTACATCTTCGGGTTTTATATCTGAATTTTGCATATACTCGATTATGAGTTTCTTTCCCTGATCGGTTGCATATTCCAGAGCTTCGGAATGGGTCGTGAACTCCTTTCTTTCCACTGGAGAGAAGACCAGAATGGTCCTTTCTGTTTTTTTGTAGAATGACTTGACGAGTATTTCTATACTTTTCACTCCTTTCCCTACAAGTGCTCCCACAGCATTGCCGACCTCTGCATGTTCAGGTACAATGATATCGGCAACCAGCAATCTGTTCAACTCTTCAACATAGGAATTAACAGGTCCACCAAGCAGGACAACTGGTACATTGAGCCTGAACTGTGAAAGAAACTCGCCACGGATCATTTTTTCTATCTCTGTTCTATCTATTCCTTTGTAGATGAAGCTCATGAGGTTTACTGCCATATTTATAGCCACTTCTTTTTTGATATGCATGCAAAGCTCTTTTTCATCCATGGGTGTAAGCCTTGCAAGTATCTTTGCACCTGTCAGTGAGGCCTCACTATTCCATCTGGTATATTCCCCAAGCACATGCAATACATCAGTAGGTGTGAAACCGATGGCCTGAACAAGTCTTTTCTGGATCAGCAAATCTATATGGTCTGCCGATATATGTTTGCCCATCTTCCAGAAAATATCATTGAGTGAAACCGGCTCAGTGCCTATTGTATCAAGTAACTCTTTTTCAAATGCACTGAGATTTACACCTTCTTTGCCGGTTTTTACGAAGAATTTGGTAGGCTGGACATTTTCTGCAAGGTGAACTTTTGAAGGGGTCCTGCCGGATCTTAACTGCTCCATAAATCCGGGATATTTGATAGCGGCAAGACATAGGGGGATAACTCTTCTGGGGCCAATATTGACATTTCGATTCTTTACCCATACATGACTGTCTCCTCCCATGGCAGATGTCTCCATGCGCAGTGCCTTGACCTTTGTCTGCCAGCCACCGACAACAGCTCCGGTGTCCACAAGTTCCGGCATACCATTTTGGTTTAACGAGACATCAGTGCTCGTTCCACCGACATCGATAACAGCACAAGTATCATTCTTTGAGAGGAAGGAAGCTCCCATAAGGCTGGCAGCAGGTCCTGAAAATATGGACTCGATAGGTTTTTCCATGGCTTCATGTATTCCTATGATCGAGCCATCACACTTGAGCATCATGAGTTTAGCATCAATTCCCCTTTTCTGGATATCAGTAAGGATAGCATGGATAAACTGATCTGCTATAGGCAGGAGTTGTGCGTTAAGGTATGCTGTAACACCCCTGTCATAGGCACCAAGATCCTGTGATAGTTCATGACCGCAGACTATAGGAAGTCCTGTCAGTTCGGTTAGCAGTTCTTTTACCTTCAGTTCATGTTCGGGATTCCTTACACTGAAATATGAAGAAACGGCAAACGCAGACACACGGTCTTTTACCTTCAGGGCATATTCCCTTACAGCTTCTATATCCAGAATATCATCTTCCAGACCGGTAACATTGTGACCTCCTCTGACCACGGTATACTCGTCAATTGGGGGATTTGCAGGAAGAGTATGCTGTCCCACAAGTATGAGTGCCACAGGATATCCGGTTTTTTCAAGTATTGTATTGGTGGCAAGGGTCGTTGATACGGATATAAGTTTTACATCTGGAAGATATTTTCCTTCAAGCCCGTCAATTGCATTCTCTATACCTGTCAAAAGGTCCGGATAGGTTGTAAGTGCTTTATTGGAATCAATGACCTTCCTGTCCGAATCTCTGATAATCACTGCATCGGTGTAGGTTCCACCGGCATCTATTCCCAGACTATACTGCATTCAATCTACCTCCACTGTTGTTACGTTCTTTCTTGTCTGGCCTATGCCTGAAAAAACAAGTCTTGTTTCCACTGGCATTCCTCCTTCATGTGTAACAATATCCTTTCGATGCATATCTATGTTTACATCATTGGTGTCCAGCCCTGCATCGGTCATGTATTTCATTATAAGTTTGCTTCCAATCTCTTCACCAAACTCCAGTGCTTCGTGATATGAAGCAAATTCTTCTCTTCCTCCCGGGAAAAAAGTCACAAAAGATGATGTTTTAAGATTGTATTTTGATTCTGTAAAGTTTGCTTTTATGAGTATCTCTAGTTTCTTGGCACCTTTTCCTGCAACAGCTCCCACCGCATTACCCACACTACAGTATTCAGGTACTATTATATGTGCGTCTATGAATTTTGCAAGCTCTTCTTCATAGGCTTTAACAGGCCCTCCAAGCAGAATCACAGGAAGGTCGGCTTTAAACCGCGCAAAGAATTTGCCCTTCAGAACTTTTTCTATCTCTTCTTTGTCGATACCTTCAAGCAAGAAAGACATAAGGTTCAGTGCCATGTTCCTGGCTACGTCTTTTTTAATACTGATGCAAAGTTCTTCTTCGTCGGTTTCGGAGAGAGCTGCAAGTTTGCATGCTCCCAGAAAAGATGCTTCCCTTTTCCATGAAGTATATTCACCAAGCACATGCAAAGCATCGGTAGGCGTGAATCCGATGGCTTTGACAAGTCTTTTCTGTATCAGCTGATCAAGTGTTGCCGGACTTGGAAGCCTGTTCTCGTTCCAGTAGATCTCGCTTACAGTAAGAGGCCTGTCACCAATTCTTGAGAGCAGTTCTTTTTCTGCAGGACTGAGGTCTGCAGCTTTGTGTCCTGACCTGACAAAGAATTTAGTAGGCTGCAGGTTCTCACCTATCTGGTTACGCAGGATTACCTGGTTCTGTTCCAGTTTTTCGCAGATTTCCGGATAATGCATCGCAGCAAGACACAGTGGTATGACTCTTCTCGGACCGATATAGACAACATGATTTTTTACCCATACATGACTGTCACCACCCATTGCTGATGTTTCCATACGAATTGCCTTTACACGGGTCTGCCAGCCACCGACCACGGCTCCGGATTCACTGAGCTGAGGGATTCCGCGGTATATAAGAGAAACATCAGTGCTTGTACCCCCGACATCTATAACGGCACAATCCTCATTTCCTGAAAGATATGCAGCACCCACAAGACTTGCGGCGGGACCTGAGAATACTGATTCGATGGGTTTTCTCAGGGCTTCACTGATGCCGACCACAGAACCGTCACATTTGAGCATCATAAGCTTTGCGTCTATATTTCTCCTTTTTATCTCAGAACTTACAGCTTCCATAAAATGACTGGCTATAGGAATAAGTCGTGCATTAAGATAGGCTGTTACTCCTCTTTCGTATGCACCCAGATCCTGTGAAAGTTCGTGTCCACAAACAACAGGCAGGCCTGTAAGTTCTTTTATGAGTTCTCTTATTCGCAGTTCGTGATCAGGGTTGCGAACACTGAAATAGGATGAGATTGCAAAAGCAGAAACCTTGTTTTTGACACTGAGGATAAAATCTTTTACACTTTCAATGTCTAGGGGGCAAACCTCGTTTCCTGCGCCGTTGTGCCCACCTTTTACTGATATAAAATGCTCTATCTTTTCTCTGTTCGGTATGTCTGTTTCACTGACAAGAATGAGTCCTACAGGGTAGCCGGTCCTTTCCAGTACACTATTTGTTGCAAGGGTTGTTGATACGGATACATAATGGACCTTTTCAAGATAATGAGGATCCAGTCCTTCCAGAGTGTTCCTGATACCTGTTAGCAGGTCGGGGTATGTTGTAAGTGATTTATTGGAATTTATTATATTCCCGTCAGAATCACGAATTATCACAGCGTCTGTATAGGTGCCGCCGGCATCTATTCCAAGGCTGTAGTACATCAAAGTACCTCCTAGGTACTTTTTGTGATGGCAGAACTAAAAATATCAATAGTTGTAATATCTGTTGTTTTTAACAATAACATAGTAATCCTCAAAACAAATCATTTTGTAGAAATTCTTGCTCCTTTATGTTTTAGTGGAGGTAAAACAAGGAGCAATTGAAGGAGGTAGAATTTCTACTGAGATTAACGCCGTGATGTAGACCCATCTAAAATCAAGGCCATTTGTTTTATCTCATTTTCTAAATATGTAGTAACTATTATTTATATTTTTCTAAATAACTTCTTTATGATTCAACTTTTGTTTCCCTCATAATATGTCTGCTGGTTCTGTTTATTTCTTTTTTGAAGTAAAATTATTTATATACAGTTAGAAGAAAAGATATATATACATGTTTTTGTATTTTTGAGCTACTGTTATCCTTACATCAAAATTTAAAAGAAAATCAGTGTTTACATTTGAATGTATGTTCTTTTATCCTCTAAAAATGAAAAAATGGAACCTATATATATTTTTTGTATTTAAAATAAAATCTCAATTCTGATATCATAGTTTATCAACCTTATTTTTAGTGTCAATGTGTCATTATCAATGTATTTTCTATTGTGAATCGACACTTTTATGTACCATTGTTAGAGAGGTTTTACCGATAAAACTATATAGGAATTGTGAACTTCCAGACCCTATCACAATAGAAACAATTGAATTAAATAAACAAAATTGGATTTTGTTTTGTATTATATCAAAAAAAACAACAAAGCGATGTTCCGGGAGAGATAAATATTTCAGCTTTTAATGAATCTGGAAAAGATAATATCAATGAGGGCAATTTATCCATTTCCCCTCCTATAGACAAAAGACTGGAAGCCGTATACAATAGTAGTCCTGTGATTTCCTTCCTGTGGGAAGCAAAAGGTGAATGGCCAGTTGAATCGGTATCAGGTAATATAACTCAATTCGGTTATACTCCGGAAGAGTTCCTCTCGGGAAAATTGGTCTACGGAGACATTGTTCATCCTGAAGATATTGAACGTATTCATCTTGAGGTCAATAAACATTCTGAAAAAAAGAATACAACATATTTTTCTCTTAACTACCGGATTCTCACAAAGTCAGGTGATGTGCGTTGGGTAACCGAAAGATCGTTCATAAAAAGAAACGAAAAAGGTGAAATCACACATTTTCAGGGCATAATCATTGATAACACTGAACTGGAAAATACTGAAAGAGAACTTCTTGAGACCGGAAAAAAATATCAGATAATATTTGAAAGATCTCCGGTGGGAATCATCTATTTTGATGAGAATGGACTTATCACTCATTGTAACAAGGCATTTTCAGATCTCGTAGGTGTACCTATAAAAAAGATCATTGGTTTCAGTGTTCTCTCGTCCCTGAATGATGAAAATCTGAGACATGCAGTTGATGTTGTTTTTTTAGGTAATCCCGGTTACTATGAAGGGGAATATATCTCTTCAATAAGCGGCAAAGAATTGATGGTAAAGGCAAGTTTTACGCCGGTTATGGATGATGATGGTTCTTTGTGTGGGGGCATCGGTATAATGGAGGATGTTGCAAAAACCAAAAAAGCCCAGGAGCTCATCAATCTTAACGAGATGCGGCTGGAGGCTCTTTTGAAACTCTACCAGATGCAGGACCAACCGATGCATGAAATTGCGAATTATACCATCGAGAAGGCTGTAGAACTGACCAATAGCAAGATCGGTTATCTTGAATTTCTGAATGAGAAAGAGAATGTTCTTGAAACATACCATTGGCCCAGTTCTATCAACGAGGATTCAGATAATAATGAAGAACCATTTGTTCATCCTATAAGGTCAACAAGTTTCTGGGGAGAGGCCATACGTGAACGCAGACCTGTAATTGCTAATACTCAATATGAGTCGGATGATGTTGATGATATTTACCCGGGAACAAAGGAAAGAATTCTAAGACATATAACGATACCTGTATTTGAAAATGAACAGATTGTTGCTGTGGCCGGAGTGGCAAACAAGAAGACCGAATACGACGAATCTGATGTAAGGCAACTGACACTTCTTATGGAAGGAATGTGGAAACTTGTTCAGTATAAGGACGCGAATCAAGTTCTTTATGAAGCATTAAGAATGCGCAGAGTACTTGAATCAATTATGAGCTCGAGTCCGGCAGTAGTTTTCCTCTGGAAACCGGAACATGACTGGCCTGTGGAGTTCGTTTCTGAGAATATCGAACAGTTCGGTTATTCTGTGGAGGATTTCATATCAGGAAAAATCATCTATGGTGATATAATCCATCCTTCTGACCTTCAGAGGGTAAGAGATGAAGTGGAAAGAGCTTCAAGGGAAGGATTTTCAGATTTCAGTCAGGAATACAGAATACTTACAAGGTCTGGTGAAGTGAGATGGGTGGATGAAAGAACCATGCTCCATTATGATGATAAAGGTATGGTCGATTATCTGCAGGGTATCGTTGTGGATGTAACTGAACGCAAGCAGGCAAACAACTTTATGCGTTTGGAATCAGATCTTGACAAGGTACTTGGAGATACCGCTGGTCTTGATGAAACTTTTGAAAGACTGCTTGACTTTGCACTTGAAGCCAAATCTATAGATTCCGGTATAATATATGTGGTGGACCCGGTTACAGGTGATTTCGATGCTGCAGCCTACCGGGGTCTTTCTGAAAGTTTTGTATCGGCTTTGAGTCATTTTGGTTCCAATACACTTATGGCACGCCTTTTCATGACGGGTTATCCTGTTTATAAGTATTTTTATGAGATCAATATGATGATACGTTCTGAGAATCTTGACCACGAAGGTCTGCAGGCAATGGCTTTCATACCGGTCAAGTTCAATGACGATATGGTTGCAGCAATTATTCTTGGTTCACATACCGAACTCGAGATACCGGCTAATTCAAGAAATCTTGTTGAGACAATTGCAAATCAGGTTGGCATAATAATATCCAGAATGAAAAAAGATTCAGGTACTTTTAAAAGCAAGAACAATCTTAACTCCCTGCTTGATGCCCTTGACGAAATGGTATTTATTATGGATATGGAAGGGCGCATACTTCATATAAATGAGTCATTGATAAAAAATCTGAATTATTCTGCAAAAGACCTGGAAATGAAAGATTTCCTGATACTTTACCCTGAGGGCTGGGATGGTGATGTTCTTTCAACTCTAGATGAGATAATGGCAGGAAAATCCTCCACTTCTGAGATTCCTCTTGTAAGCAAAGAAGGAACACTTGTTCCTGTAAAGTCAAAATTCACAATTGGTGATTGGGGAGGACAGGATGTCCTCATTTCCATATCATCACTTATAAAGGAACCAGGAAATTAACAGCATTCAGGTTCAGTATTCCTGTTACCGACACCAAGTACCACAAGTTTTGTTTCCATTGGGGTCTTCCATCCCACCGGAACAACCTCTTCTTTTTTTACATCTATTTTTATATGGTTGGAGTCAAGACCTGCATCTTTCATATAATTGATGACTGTTGTCTCCCCAAGGTTGATGGCATAATCAAGGGCTTCCTGGTATTCAAAGAAGTTGCTTTTGCCATGTTCTGAAAATACAAGGAACTCCCAGTCAGGAGCTGCCATGGATGCAGGTCTTATAAGAACTTCGAACCTTCTGATGCCCTTTGCGGCAAGTGCTCCTGCTGCATTTCCAACATCTGAATATTCAGGAAGTATTATCTCAGCGTCCAGTATTTCCTGTATCTCTTTTACAAAAGCAGATACAGGTCCTCCTATCAAAACAACGGGGACTTCAACTTTGAACTTAGTTGGTGTCTGGAGATCGAATATCTTCCGGATTTCTTTTTTATCTATTCCTTCAAGGAAGAATGAGATCAGATCGCATGCCATATTCCTGGCAAATTCTGTTTTGACGTGACTGGCAAATTCGTACCTGTCCATGCCTACAAGTGAACCAAGCAGATCAGCTCCGGTGTTTGCAGCTTCAACGTCCCTTTCGGTATAATCTCCAAGAACATGAAGGGCATCGGTTAATGTGAAACCGATGGGCTGGATCAGTCTTTTCTGGATCAGGCTGTCCAGTAGTTTAGTTGAAGGGAATTTCTTTATCCGGTTGAATATCTCAGTTGTAGAAGTTGGAATCTTTTTTATTACTTCAAGGATCTCTTTTTCATCTTCAGTTGCTTCCAGTGCTTCATAGTCTGTTCTGAGGTAGAATCTTGTTGGCTGATAATTGACTCCAAGTCTTATTTTCGGAGGGATAGGGTTAGCCCTGAGCTGTTCCAGGAAATCAGGATAAAGAACAGATGCCCTGCACAGTGGAATTACTCTTCTGGGGCCGATATTTATATCTTTACCTTTGACCCATACGTGACTGTCCCCGCCCATTGCGGATGTCTCCATTCTTATTGCTTTGACTCTTGTTTTCCAGCCACCAACAATGGCACCTGAATCACTCATATCAGGAACTCCATTGTTTATCACTGAAATATCAGTGCTTGTTCCTCCTACATCTATTACTGCACATGTTTCGCTTTTTGCAAGGAATGAAGCTCCTACAAGACTTCCTGCAGGTCCTGAAAATATGGATTCTATGGGTTTTTTGAGAGCACTCTGGATACCTATTACTGAACCGTCACATTTAAGCATGAACACTTTTGCATCGATACCTCTGGCTTTTATTTCTGCTTCAACAGTTGTCATGAACCGCTCGGTTACCGGTATCAATTGTGCATTGAGGAATGCTGTTACTGCCCTCTCGAAAGCCCCCAGATCCTGGGAGAGTTCATAGCTGCAAACAACAGGAAGTCCGGTTATTTCTCTGATAATGTCTTTTGCCCTGAGTTCATGATCGTGGTTTCTTACACTGAAGTAGGAAGATATTGCAACAGCTGATACTTTATCCTTAATCTTCAATGCGAACTCTTTGATGGAATCTATATCCAGTTCATCGGTTTCAATACCATTATGGTCATGTCCCCCACTGACCTGTAAAAAATGCCTGGTTGGAAGTTCCTGTTTAATATCATAGTTTCCGATAAGTACCAATGCGACAGGGGATCCTGTTCCTTCAAGAATACTGTTTGTTGAAAGTGTTGTTGATACGGATACGACTTTTACGTTTTCAAGACACTCCGGGTCTAATCCGTCTATTGAACGTTTTATTCCTTCCAATGGATCCGGATAACTTGTAAGCGCTTTGCTTGATTGGATTATTGTTTCATCTTCATCTCTTAATAGAACCGCATCTGTATACGTTCCTCCTGCATCTATTCCAAGACTATAACTCATTATTTATGATCTCCTTGTTTTTGTTATTTGTTTATGTTTGAGTGTCTAATAATATTATATATATTTTTTGTTTATTGATTCACGGTGTTAATGACCAAAACAGCATCAATATGCCGTATCCTTCTTTTGTAATTATTTTAATAAAAGCCAGATTTGAAAAAGCTTATATAGAAGTTTAAACACACGATTTGTTGAATGTTTGTTGTTCGGACACTATTTTTGTTTGTTCTTGCTTTGCTGACCTTTTCAATATTTATAAATAAATGTCAGTCATCCAATATCTTTTTATAATACTTCTTGTCTCCACTCAACAGAAAACTATATATTCTTCCAAGTAATAGCAAATATTTATCTGAAGTACATTTATGTTATTATAGTATCATTATCAGTCTGCGTTGACTTTTTATCCCTTTTAGCTGTTATGTCACATGCGTTACTTTTATATATGATGTATGGAATCCATTTCATAAAAAAATATATATAGGGGATTTATAGGCAAATTATATATAGGGGTTATCTTCTACCTATTCTACAGGAACAAACTGCTATGCAGGTATACTTCCTCAAGAACATCTCTAAGATGTCTTGGAATACGAATTACAATTGGAGGTTAAGAAATGGTAAAACAACTTTTCCCAGGTAGAAGTCCATTGGATGGTATTAGTCTGGAGTTATTTTCTGAGGATGATCTCAGAGCTCTTCACTACGCAACAATGGATGTCTTTATGAATACTGGTATTCAGGTCTCAGACGCTGAAGCAAGAGCTATCTTTAAAGAAGGTGGATGTTTAGTTGATGAAAAGACAATGGTAGTGAAGATCCCGGAATATGTGGTTAACAGGGCTCTTCGTGACTGTCCTTCAAAATTCGTCCTCTGGGGACGTGACAAGAAACACAACACCAAACAGGAACACAAAGGTAAAGTTCATTGGACCTGTTTCGGTACCGGTGTCAAGATGTGCAACTATGAGACACCTGGTAAGTATGCAACTGTCGATTCCACAGAGCAGGATGTTGCTGACACAGCAAAGATCTGTGACTGGGCAGAAAACATAAACTACTACTCACTTGCAGTTTCCGCAAGAGACTGGGCAGGCAAGGGTGCACAGGATGTTCACGAGACACTGACACCTATGATGAACACAACAAAGCACTTCCATCACATCGACCCTGTAGGCGAGAACGTAGACTATTATCAGGATCTTGCAGTGGCATACTTTGGTGGAGACGATGAAGAAGCGCGTAAGAAGCCTATTTTCTCAACACTTCTCTGTCCAACAAGTCCGCTGGAACTCAGTGAAAATGCATGTCAGGTTATCATAAAGGGTGCAAAGTTCGGTACCCCTGTAAACGTACTCAGTATGGCAATGGCCGGAGGATCCTCACCAGTTCACCTTGCAGGTACACTTGTTACACACAATGCTGAGGTACTTTCCGGTATTGTGCTCGCACAACTGGTACAGCCAGGCGCACCTGTATGGTATGGAAGTTCCACCACAACATTCGATCTTAAGAAAGGAACAGCACCAGTAGGTTCACCTGAACTCGGACTTATCAGTGCAGCTGTGGCAAAGCTCGGTCAGTACTATGGTTTGCCAACTTTTGTTGCCGGCTCGTAGGCAGATGCCAAGATACCTGATGGCCAGGCTGGCCATGAGAAGACAATGACAACACTTCTCCCCGCTTTTGCAGGTGCAAACACCCTGTACGGTGCAGGTATGCTTGAGCTCGGTATGACATTCTCACTTGAACAGCTTGTCCTTGACAATGACATGATCTCAATGACAAAGAAAGCAATGGAAGGAATACCTGTAAACGAAGAGACACTAGCAGTAGAATCCATAGATGAAGTAGGTATAGGTAAGAACTTCCTTGCACACAAGACCACAAGAAAGAACATCGATCTTCCATCCAGTCCGATGCTCATTGACAGACTCATGTTCGGAGACTGGGAAATGGCAGGAGGAAAGGAAATCGCAACCGTGGCTCATGAAAAAGTCGTTGACATCATGAAGAACCACGAAGTGGAACCAATAGATGCAGACCTGCTCAAGGATATGAAGGCAGTTGTTGAGAAAGCTGACAAGGCATTCAGGGACAGCATGTAATTAACGGAGGAATAAAAAATGGCAACTAAAGAAGAGATAATTGCAAAAGCAAAAGCAGCAATTTTAGATTTTGATGAAGACGCAGCGGAAGCAGTTGCACAGGAATCCCTTGATGCAGGAGTCAGTCCTGCAGAACTTATCCAGGACGGTTTCACAGCTGCAATGACAGAGATCGGAGACCAGTTCGAGGCAGGTACGCTTTTCCTTCCTCATGTTATAGCAGCATCCGAAGCAATGAGCGCAGGTGTGGCTATACTTACGCCTGAACTTGAAAAGCTCGGTTCCGAATCTGAGAACAAGGGAACCATCGTCATCGGTACCATCGAAGGTGACATCCATTCCATTGGTAAGGACATTGTTGCGACAATGCTCAAGATCGCAGGCTTTAAGGTTGTAGACCTTGGAAGAGATGTTGCTATCAAGGCTTATGTCGATAAGGCAAAAGAGACAAATGCAGATGTAGTGGCTTCCTCAGCTCTTATGA
Organism: Methanolobus sp.; assembly: GCA_021767785.1. Lineage (GTDB taxonomy): Archaea > Halobacteriota > Methanosarcinia > Methanosarcinales > Methanosarcinaceae > Methanolobus. Next base: position 12,795 of record JAASSR010000022.1, on the reverse strand, counting down.
CCACCACAATGGTCAGCCAGATCCAGATCGAAGAGCAGCTTAAGGAAGCAGGCATCCGTGATTCACTCAAGACCATGGTTGGCGGAGCTCCTGTTACACAGGACTGGGCAACCAAGATCGGAGCAGATCTCTACGGGGAAAACGCTACTGATGCTGTAACAAAGCTTAAAGCAATGTTCTGAGTGATTGCTTGAATCCCTTGGTTGAGAGGGTGTATGAACATCCTCTCAGCTGAATAACAATTTCAAAAAAATATAACTTTCTTTTTAGGGTGCTTTAGGAATATATTCCGGGTTTTATTGCACCTCTGAAAAAGATGGTTATCTATCGGTTGGATTGGGACTGGTAAGGTATCATCTTTTTTATGCATCATCTCCCATTCCGGTATTTCCGGAGTAATGCTGCCTGTTAATGGCAGTTGTTGTATTAATGAAGGTTTAAAATTGGAGGTATTAATATGGATTTGCAATCTTTGAAAAAGCAAGAACATCAGAGGAGAATTAAATATGGTTTCATGTGGGCTCTCTTCTGTGCGGTTCTCTGGGGTCTTTGGTATCTTCCGGGTACTGCTGTATGGGTACTTAACCCTTTCGATCAAATGTATGGTGAAGTAGCTGCATCAAGTGGCGACGGTATGGCACTGGTCATAGTGGCTGTGCTTATAACTGCATTCAACGCGGCAACGGTTATTCTGGCTCTTGGAGTCTGGAATGGTGTGCTTGGTAAGTTCGGGGAAATGAAGAGAACATTAAAAGAATTCCATCCCTGTTCCAAATGGTTCTTCCTTGCGTCTATTTTCGGTGGCCCAATGGCTATTCTGGGATCTTTTATCGCCATGGGTTTTGTAGGAGGAGCTTTTGCGGCTGTAGCAGCTCTTATGTATCCTGTTGTAGGTGCGATACTTGCTTCTAAATGGTATGGTGAAAAGGTAACAAAGCGTGCTTTTGTCGGTATTATTGTTATTATTCTTGGTGGTATCACTATATTCGGTGGCGGAGTTATTACAGAAATTGCCAGTGGTAACGTTCTCTGGGTAGGATATCTTGGAGGACTTATGGCAGCCACCGGATGGGGTATCGAAGGTGCCATAGCAGGTAAGGGTCTTGACATTGCGGAACCTGATGTAGGTCTTACCCTCAGATTCATTGGCGAAGGTATCATCTGGTGGATCATCGCTATTCCATTGCTTGCCATCATCGGCTTCCCGATGATAAAGTACGCACTTCTTGCATTCGAACCACTTACAATGCTTGTACTGGTATTTGCAGGTATAACCTTTGGTTTCTGTTATGTTGCCTGGTATAAGTCTTTCCCACTCATTGGTGTAGGGAGAGGACAGGGTATCGGAAACCTCTACGGCCTTTTCGCAGTGATATTCATTTTCCTCTTCTTCGGAGATGTTCCTTCCTGGACAATTCTTGTAGGAGGTTTCCTGTGTCTTGCAGGTAGTACGATAATGTTCTCAGAAGACACTGGAGAAATGGAATCATTGAGAGGTGATTAAAATGGCAAATCGTCCGATAAAGTTCAGGATACTTGAATTGTGCAACAGCGGTAAATGGAACTACGAAATTGTAGAACAGATCCAGAAAGAGTATAATATGCATGGAGATTTCCAGCGGGATTCTATCAATTTCGATATTATTGAACTTGCATCTGGTGGAATGCTGGAAGATATTGAAACCAAGGTCGATGAAGAAGGTATCTACAAAAAGGGTTTCCTTCTGCATAAATACGCATTGACCGAATTTGGAAAAGTAAGGGCTGCAGATGCCTGTCTGATGTATGTATAAGGAGTGATAGTAATGGTACAAACGGAAGCTGCAATGGAAGCATACAATGCATATTGGGCAAATTCTCCTCTGCCGGCTGCTGATGTCTTGTGGATGGTAGTCATCCTGATCGTGGCACTGCTGGCACTCTGGCAGGCGAGAACCTTTGTTTCACAGTTTTAAGGAGGTCTCAGAGAATATCCTTAAGATCGATTGAGTAGAAAGTCAGGACACAGTGATAGTAGAATCTTCTTCCTGTAAGAGGATGTGGATTTTACTTAACTGTGTTTTTTAAATTTATTACTATAATTATCTGTCTGAAGATGTAATAGCAAAAATAACAATAGCAAAAATAACCGCAAAATATAAATATTAAACTCCGTGGGAGTGCAGGGGAAACATTTAAGTACCGGATCCATAGGCAACATATATATCTATCGTTATAGTATGCTTTATTGTCTTCAGATTTTCCCCGAAAGGGATAATATCAGAATGATCAAAAATTATTGAAATGAATGAGGTGTATAAATGAGCAAAGAAGAAATGTTCAAAGAACTTTCAGATGCTATTGTCTCCTGCAAAAAAGATGCTGTTGAAGCAGCTGTTGAAAAAGCAAGAGATGAAGGTATAGACGCTGCAGAGATTATTGAAAAGGGTCTTGCAGCAGGAATGAACGAAGTGGGTATCCTCTTTGAGAGGGGTAAGCTGTTCTTACCACATGTAATGATGGCCGCCGGAGCAATGGAAGCTGGTGTTGCACTTCTTGAAGCAGATATGCCAAAAGAAGAAGCAAGCAAGAAACTTGCAGTAATAGTCAATGGTACAGTCGAGGGAGATGTACATGACATTGGCAAGTCTATAGTTTCAACAATGCTTCAGTCTTCAGGTTTTGAGGTCCATGACATTGGCAGAGATGTTCCACTGCAGGATTTCATTGACAAGATCAAGGAAACAGACGCCAATATGGTGGGTATGTCCGCTCTTATGACGACCACTCTCAGTGGCCAGAAAGAAGTTATCGAGATGCTCAAGGAGCAGGGTCTTCGTGACAAAGTAAAAGTAATGGTCGGCGGTGCACCTGCAACCCAGGCATGGGCTGACAAGATCGGTGCAGATTGCTACGCAGAGAACGCAAGCGAAGCTGTTGCAAAGGCCAAGGAACTTCTGATCTGAAAGAGGTGCTGTTTATGGCAACAGAATACAAATTGAGAATGGGAGATGGAAAGCGCATCTTCATGACAAAGGAACAGATCGTCGCTGACCTTAAGGAAGGTATGGCAGATGCTGCAGATCTTGGAGAAATTCCTGAACTCAGTGAAGATGAGGTCGACAAACTTGCTGACATTGTCACTATGCCTTCAAGGATGGTTGGTGTCGAGCAGGGTAAAGAAGTACCTGTTACCCATGATATAGGAACTATCAGAATTGATGGTGACCAGGGTAACAGTGGTGTTGGTATCCCTTCAAGCAGGCTTGTAGGTGCAATGATGCACGAGCGTGCATTCGGTGCTGACACAATGGAACTCGGTCATATTGACTACAGTTACAAACCAGTAAAACCAGTTATTGCACAGGAAATGCAGACAATGGAAGTCTGCCAGCAGAATATGATCGTTCCACTGCTTTACGGTGCAATGCCAAATATGGGACTTTACTACACACCTGACGGTCCTTTCCCTAATCCTGGTGACCTTATGAAGGCTTTCAAGATCCAGGAAGCCCAGGAAGCCATGGAGCATGCAGCTGAGCATCTTACCAGGGATACTGTCTGGATCATGCAGAGACTCATGTCTTCCGGTGCTGACGGTGTAAACTTTGATACCATCGGTGCTGCAGGTGACGGTGACATGTTCGCATCACTCCATGCTATTGAGGCACTGAGAAAACAATATCCTGACATCTATATTGAAGCAGGTATGGCAGGAGAGCTTCTGCTTGGTCTGCACGGTGAGATGGAATATGATGGTACAGTTCTTGCAGGATTGTGGCCACATCAGCAGGCTCCACTTGCTGCAAAGGCCGGAGCAAACGTATTCGGACCTGTTGTGAACACAAACACAAGCAAATCTTCCCCGTGGAACCTTGGAAGAGCAGTCACTTTCATCAAGGCAGCTGTTGAAGCTTCACCAATACCATGTCATGTGAATATGGGAATGGGAGTAGGTGGCATCCCGATGTTCGAAACCCCTACCATAGATGCCGTTTCAAGGGCAAGCAAGGCGATGGTAGAGATCGCCGGCGTGGATGGTATATAGGTAGGGGTCGGCGACCCGATGGGTATGCCGATCTCCCACATAATGACCTCCGGAATGAGCGGAATCAGAGCAGCCGGTGACCTTGTTGCCAGGATGCAGCTTGCAAAGAACATGAGAATTGGAGAAGCAAAGGATTATGTCGCAAAGAAACTTGACGTAACCACAGATGACCTCAGTGACGAGTATGTAATGAGAGAATTGAGAGAAGACCTTGGTATAGGGGTTATCACTTCAGTTGCAGGTGCTCCAAAAGGTATTGCAGCAAAAATGAATATTGAAAAGTTGCTTGGAATCGATATTAATTGCTGTGAGAAATTCAGGGGACAGTTGAAGTAATTTATTTATTGGTGATGTCAAATGAACCTGTTTTTTAAGAGGTTCTTTGACTTTTCTTTTTATTGCCAATCAATAACTAACAGCAAAATATAAGTAGTAGTACTACGGTAATCAATTACCGGATATCTGCTATCTCGTAATAAGAAGGAGGCTAAACATGTCAAATCAGGAATTATTCGACAAACTCAAAGACACAATCGTTAATCAGAATATCAATGGCTGTGCCGAAGCTACCCAGGAAGCCCTGGATGCCGGACTCAGTCCTGTTGAGATCATCAACGATGGTCTTTCACCAGGAATGAAGATCATCGGCGACAAATTCGAAGCTGCAGAGATCTACTTACCTCAGATAATGATGTCTGCAAAGGCTATGAACGCTGCAATGGAGATACTCCTGCCTGTAATGGAAGCTGAGAAAGGAGAAGCTGACGAAGGTGCAGGTCTTGCGATCACTTACGTACAGGAAGGCGACATTCACGACATAGGTCACCGTCTTGTAACAACCATGCTCGGAGCAAATGGATTCAAGATCGTCGACCTGGGGGTTGATGTGCCCAACGATAAGCTTGTAGATGAAGTCGAAAAGAACAAGGGCAAGAAAATGTTGCTTGTGGGTTCAGCACTTATGACAACATCCATGCTCGGCCAGAAGGATACAGTGGAGATGCTTTCTGAAGAAGGTCTGCGTGATTCAGTGAAGATCATGTTCGGTGGAGCACCGGTATCCGAGAAGTGGATCGAAGAGATCGGAGCAGATGCAACAGCAGAAAATGCAGCAGATGCAGCCCGTGTGGCTCTTGAGATCATGAAGTAAGGAGGCTTTAAGAATGACATTTTCAAAATCACTTGATTGCTTTGAATTCTTTGATCGTGCAAAGAAAGGTCAGAAGATGACCCAGGATGACTGGGATCTTATGACAATTCCAATGAAGGCAATGGAACTCAAACAGAAATATAACCTCGATTTCAAGGATGAGTTCGTTCCAACAGATAAAGATATGATGGAAAACCTGTTCAAAGCAGGTTTTGAAATGCTGCTCGAATGCGGTATCTTCTGTACCGATACAAGCAGAGTAGTAAAATACACTGAAGATGAAATCTGGGACGCTATCAACAACGTCCAGAAGGAATTTGTGCTAGGAACCGGCAGGGACGCCGTTAACGTCAGGAAAAGAAGCGTAGGCGACAAGAGAAAGCCTATCGTGCAGGGCGGTCCTACCGGTTCTCCTATCTCCGAAGACATGTTCATGCCGGTTCACATGAGCTATGCACTTGAGAAGGAAGTCGATACAATTGTCAACGGTGTCATGATGACAGTCCGTGGCAAGCCACCAATTCCGGGAAGTCCTTACGAGGTACTTGCAGCCAAGACCGAAACAAGGCTGATCAAGACCGCAGCATCAATGGCCGGAAGGCCGGGCATGGGCATATAGGGACCAGAGACTTCCCTGTCCGCTCAGGGAAATATCGCTTCTGACTGTGCCGGTGGCCAGATCAGCAGCGACAGCCACGAGGTCTCCCAGCTCAATGAGCTTAAGATCGACCTTGATGCAATTTCAGTAATGGCCCACTATCAGGGTAACAGTGACATCATCATGGATGAGCAGATGCCTATCTTTGGTGGCTATGCCGGTGGCGTAGAAGAGACTGCTATCGTTGATATTGCAACCCACATCAATGCATTTGTAATGAGCAATGCAAGCTGGCACCTTGACGGTCCGGTCCACATCCGCTGGGGATCCACCAACACACGTGAGACCCTCATGATCGCAGGATGGACATGTGCAACCATCTCAGAGTTCACTGACATGCTTTCAGGTAACCAGTACTATCCATGTGCAGGTCCATGCACAGAGATGTGCCTGCTGGAAGCAGCTGCACAATCCATCACTGACACAGCTTCAGGCCGTGAGATTCTCTCCGGTGTGGCATCCGCAAAGGGTGTTGTGCAGGACAAGACCACAGGTATGGAAGCAAGGATGATGGGAGAAGTTGCAAGAGCAACCGCAGGAATGAACATCGACGATGTCAACAAGGTCCTTGACGCTCTTGTCAAGTCCTACGAGGGCAACTATGCAGAAGCACCACAGGGTAAGACCTTCCAGGAATGTTACGATATTGCAACCGTAACACCAACAGACGAATACGTCAAGGTCTACGACGGTGCACGCAAAAAGCTCGAAGAACTCGGACTTTCATTCTAAGTCCGTAAATCACTGTGATAAATTAGTTTATCACTTCCCTAGCAGAGTCAGCGCTTTATCACCGCTGACTCACCCTTCTCTTTTTGAATTTTGATGCTATGAGAGCCCGGAGAAAATATTAAAATCTCTATTGATTTAATAGGAAGGTAAATGTGCATTATTAGTCATATGATATAAGTATCGTATGAATGATTTTGTTCAATTTTCAATTATATTATTCTCACACAGGTTCTCCGGGAATGTCACCCATTATCTCATACGAGATCTTCCTGTACAGTTCCTGATACTCTTCGGTTGGTTCCATGTCGTACTCGGAACGGATGTTATAGCATTTACCAAATGGTTTACCTTCAGGTGGTTTTTTAAGACGGTCCTCGTATTTTGAATATATCTTGGCTACAAGACTGTTAGCTTCGGTGAGAGTCAGGTGAGTTGCCATGTGTGCCATTTCACCCATAAATCTAGATTCCAGTCCTGATGAGTGGTCTGGTGTACTTCCAAGTCTGCCGGTAGGTCCGAGCAACATATTTCTTCCGCATACGGTATCGCCTATTGCCTGTGCTGCGGTTTCATAGAACATCATATCTGTACAGATCCCGGCAGCGTTCCAGTAATATCTCGCAGTATAATAATTCATATTTCTGGAAATACCAAGAGAAGCTATATTGGACGCCCACATGATCTCTTTAGTGGAAGATGCACCTGTATCAGCATGTACTGCACCTGAAGCATGTATGCTTGAATGGGCCAGAACCTTTGATTGCAATGTTTCTGCCACATCCATGATGGCAAGCCCCACCGGTGAACCGATAGAAGGTCCTCCGAAAACAGGTACCTGTCCTGATATGTAATGATTTCCGTGTTCCTGATGATAGATGCATTTTGAGAGTGTCTCATAGTCCACTTTCAGATCATCCATATAAACTTCCTGGGGGTCAGCACTGGAATAAAGCTCATCTGATGATACCAGTAAGGCTGAAGTTGTAAGGGTTGATGTACTGGGACCCATAAGTGCAAGTCCTTCTCTACCAGCGATCTTGGTAGCCAGTCTTTCATTTCTTGCAGCTTTTAGCACAGCAAGCATTTCCAGAGGACTTTTGGGTTGTATATACTCGCCTCCAAATTGTTTCATAGCTCCGCTGTAAATACCCTGAACAACGTTCTCCTGTACAGAGCTCAGATTGATAAAAAGGAAATTATTTTCTGATATGCTTCCTCCCATTGGTCCTCCTATGATTATGGGAGGGAATGAGACCATTGGATAACGATGAGGGACTGCTATCTTTTCCTTGAGTCTTCCTATCTCAAGTGGGTTGGTTATATTGAGAGCTTTGAGAATGTCTTCTTCATCAATATTGATAACTCTCTTAGTACTTCTGCAAAATACACCTACAGAATGGAGTAATTCGATACCTGCTTCAAATACGGCGTCTGCAAGTTCGAGATCATCGGGTACGAAAACATCAGGTTCGTACTGGATATCGTATTTAATTGCCAGTTCTTCACATTTTTTAAAAACCTTGATATCATGCTCTTTTTCTGTTCGCTTTTCGCCGTCGATGGCATACTTCAGGTATTTATAGATATTTTGCATGATAGGTCTCCTTGAAATCAGAACCTTCTTGCTGAAAGGAATTATCAGGTATTCTCTTTTTAATAGAAATAATGATTAACTTTATCTATTTATATTTTGTCATAATTTGCTGGTCTTCTTATTGTTTTATTGTTGTATCTAAAAATTCTATATGGAAAATATCTCTAATTAATGGGTTCAAATAACAATAAAAATTATATTAATATGATATGTTTTTATTTTTGATATTCTTCTCTTTCAGGATGCGCTCGTTGAATAATTAGTATTTATATTTTTTGTTATTTTCTGGTTAAATTGTCTAATTGTTTTTTTGGATAATAATAATATTTATTGTATTTGTGATGTTTGTTTTGAAAATTATTTTTTGTAATCTTTTTCTGAAAAAACACAATCTAAAGGAGCTTTAGTTTTTTTTGTTTTAATCTATGTTCTCATTTTTGTGGATGTCAATATCTCTTCTATTTATGTCTTTCCAATATTCATGATTGTTATGTTCTATTTATAGTTAACTATATGGTGGTAGTAAAATATATATGTTAGTGCTCCCCATCTGATGATACACACTATGGAGTAGTTATAATGACAGAATATACACCTAAAGAAAGATTAGCACGTGCATTAACAGGTCAGTCTGTTGACAGGATGCCTGCAGTCTCAGTAACTCAGACAGGAACTGTTGACCAGATGGAAGCCAGTGGTGCTTTCTGGCCTGAGGCAAACGATGATGCTGAAAAAATGGCAGCACTCGCAGAAGCAGGTCACACTGTTGTCGGTTTTGAAGCAGTTCGTGTACCTTTTGACATTACTGCAGAAGCCGAGTTCTTTGGATGCGAGATAAAACCAGGTACAAAGGAACAACAGCCATCAGTTGTAGGTCATGTAGTAAAGACAGCAGAAGATATAGACAAACTCAAAGGTTACAACCTCGATCATGGCAGGATAGGTGTTGTTTGTGAAGCTATCAAGATCCTTACAGACAAGTATGGTGATGAACTTCCTATTATGGGAAGTATGATAGGTCCATTCTCCCTTGCACAGCACATCAATGGAGATGACTGGTTCATGGCGATCTTCACAGATGAGGAATTCGGCCTTGCACTCATGGAATTCACAACCGAGTTCAATGTTGCATATGCAAAGAAGATGGTAGAGAATGGTGCAGATACAATGGTCATAATCGATCCTACTGCCAGTGCACAGCTCATTGGTGCAGAGTTCTATGAGAAATTCGTCGTTCCTTATCATAAGAGGATCTGCGATGCAATGCATGAACTCGATGTACCTGTAGTGTTGCACATCTGTGGTGACACCACCCAGGGTCTTACACTCATGGAATCCTCAGGAGTAGATGGAATCAGTGTGGACCAGAACGTTGATGTAGCTACAGCAGTAGGTAAAGTTGACAAAGCAGTAATAGTAGGAAATCTTGATCCTGTCAACATGCTATGGAATCAGACACCTGAAGCTATCAAAGAAGAGTCACAGAAAGTCCTCGATGCAGGAGTAGGTCTGCTTGCACCCGGATGTGGTATTGTGAGCAAGACTCCTACAGAGAATCTTCAGGCAATGGTAGAGATGGCGAAAAACCATACATACTGAATTAAGGGAATACATTCACCCTCCGTAGCACCGGTCCTTTTATGCACCAATGGATCGGTGCAGCTTTTCTCTTTTAGTCTTCTTTTCCACAGATTTATATATACCTAACTTATACTAGAGCCTGAGATGGCCCGCAGAAGAAAGAATAAAACCAATGGAACCGGCGGTAATGAAGCCGAAATCAAGGATTTTGAAAGCCTGCTGAAAAAACAGGGTTACAGACTTGCAGGCAAACACAGTGCTGTAAAAACATGTCTATGGCTTCGTAGATCCATAAAAGATGAAGGCGAATGTTACAAATCTGTTTTTTACGGAATACACTCACATCGCTGCCTTCAGATGACACCAACTCTGATGTGCAATCAGAAATGTTTACATTGCTGGAGACCTACGGAAGTAGATGTATCAATGCCTGTGGGATGGGACTCTCCAGTGGAAATAGTGGGGTCTTCGATAGAATCCCAGAGGAAGCTCATATCGGGTTTTGGAGATTCAGCTCCGCCTGAACGCTGGAAAGAAGGCAATGACCCAAAGCATGTGGCCATATCTCTTTCCGGAGAACCTACTCTCTTCCCTCATCTTCCGGAACTCATAGATGAATTCAAAAATCAGGGGTTCACCACTTTCGTGGTAAGTAATGGTACTGTTCCTGAGATGATGGCAAAGATCGATCCGGCACAATTATACATGAGCCTTGATGCTCCTGACAGGGAAACATACGAAAAGGTCTGTGTTCCGAATTCATCTTCTTTATGGGATAATATATTGAGGTCCCTGGAAGTGCTCCGAGCCAAAGAAACAAGGACAGTCATCCGTATCACTCTTATAAAAGGTGTCAATATGTCCGATCCGGAAAAATATTCAGAACTTATAAGCATAGCAGAACCGGATTACATAGAGGTCAAAGCCTATATGCATCTGGGTTTTTCCAGAAAGAGACTTCCACGTGAAGCCATGCCATCTCATGATGAAGTAATGGAATTTTCCAGAGAGCTTGCAGTTCACCTGGATTATAAGATAGCAGGGGATGTGGAGATCAGCAGGGTGGTCCTTTTATCAAAAGATGGTTCTGTATCCCATCTTATATAGGATTTTTATGGTGGTTTCATAGTTTCTGCTATGACCTGTCACAACCTATATTTATAGCAACGCATACATAAGCAACCAAAATAATCGAAGATATAGATAATCTCTTTATTTTAAATTTTCAAATGGAGTACTTATAAATGTCAGAACAATCTGCTCATTCAAAATATGAATTCAAAAAGACATTAGAGGAGCTGCGCACTAAAAAAGGGCGTGGGACCGAACTTGTCTCTTTGTATATCCCCCCCTCAAAGCAAATATCAGATGTAACTTCACAGCTTAAGAACGAACACGGTCAGGCAGCTAATATCAAATCCAAGGTTACCCGTGATAATGTCCAGGGTGCACTGGAATCCCTGCTCTCAAGGCTCAGTTATATGGAAGTTCCCGAGAACGGTATCGTCTTTTTCACAGGTGCTGTGGATATAGGTGCCAATAAGACCAATATGGAAACAAGTATAATTGAGCCACCGCAACCTATTGTAACCTATAGATATCATTGTGATTCTTCATTTTTCCTTGAACCCCTCGAGGAAATGTTAAGGGATGCAAAGACATACGGTCTGCTGGTGCTTGACAGGAGAGAAGCTTCTGTAGGCCTTCTTGTGGGTAAGCACATAGAACATTACCGGACCCTGACCTCAACTGTACCAGGCAAACAGAGAAAAGGTGGTCAGAGTGCTCACAGGTTCCAGCAATTAAGGCTGATTGCCATTCATGATTTCTATAAACGCATTGGTGAAGCAGCCAGTGAGGTCTTCCTGACAGTTGATCACAAGGATTTCGAGGGTGTTCTCATAGGTGGTCCATCCCCGACCAAAGAAGAGTTTGAATCAGGGGATTTCCTGCATCATGAACTTCAGAAAAGGATCCTTGGTCTTTTTGATGTTGCATACACCGATGAGTCCGGTCTTTCAGAACTGGTTAACGCTGCAAGCGATAGACTTGCAGATATAGACCTGATGGTTGAAAAAAAACTTATGCAGCGCTTCTTTCAGGAATTAGTTTCTGATTCCGGTAAGGCTGCTTATGGTGAGACCCAGGTTCGTGAAAATCTGAATATAGGTGCAGTAGAGATCCTTCTGATATCCGAAGGTCTGAGGGCTGAAAGACTCACTCTTAGTTGTCCTAACGGAGACTATGAGGATAAGATCACCCGTAATTTCAAACCCGGAGAAGAGGAAACTTCCAGCATTCAGTGTCCCGTTTGCGGAACTAATGTGGAAGTGACCGAAAGAGTGGATATTGTGGATGAACTTTCGGAACTTGCAGACCAGATGGCAACCGAGGTAGAGTTCATTTCAACTGATTTTGATGAAGGATACCAGCTCCTGAATGCATTCGGTGGTATAGTGGCCATTCTGAGATTCAACAGTGGTGTATGATCTATAATTTAGTGCAGGTGTTATTTTGTTCCTTGAATTTAAAAAACAGGTTACAGAGGTGCTTGAGAATGCCCTTTTATCTCTTGGGTACGAGGTTGATGATCCGGGACTTGAACCCTCACAGCATGCGGATATAGCCTCAAAGGTCGCTTTCAGGCTGGCTGCACAGGCAAAGACCAATCCAAAAGAGCTTGCTGAAAAAATAGCTGCTGAAATTGAGTTACCGGAAGGTACTCTTATTGGTGATATCAGGACAGTTGGTCCCTATATAAATATAAATGCAGGACGCAATTATATTGACGATACTGTCAAAGCCATTCTTGAAGAAAAGGAAGCTTTTGGTGGAAACTTTTGTGAGGGCAGGATACTTATTGAACACACTTCTGCAAATCCCAACGGTCCGCTTCATGTAGGCCATATCCGTAATTCCATTATAGGTGACACACTTGTTCGCATACTTAAAAAAGCAGGATATGAGGTAGAAACCCAGTATTATGTCAATGACATGGGCAGACAGATAGCCATAGTTTCATGGGCTCTCTCACTTTTTGATTTTGATCTTTC
>JAASSR010000021.1 GCA_021767785.1 Methanolobus sp. | reverse complement strand
TCTCATTTTTTCGGTTACCTTCGATAACCTTTGTTTCTGTAAAAACAGCAGTCATGCAGGAAGAAATGCAATTATGGTTGAACTTAAATAAGTGTGTAAAGGATAATGAAGGGATCTGCTATCAGTGAATAAGCAATAGGCGCTCTTGCTTCAAGGACAATACTTCTGAGTAATATATATGTATATATAAAAAAGAATGTATATAAAAAAGAAAATCTTTTTTCCGGATAATTCAGCGAGAAAAAAAGCCGGTCCAGCGTGCAATGGTGTGAAAGGTATTTTTTGATCAGGTTATCTGACCATAGGGACTTTCTTCATAGTAACGCAGGAATTCCTCTGCATCAACTTTTGCTTCGGTTTCGGAACCAAAAAGCAAGCTTGAAATTGAAGGTTTGTTCAGGTACACTATAGTAGGGTCACCTTCAATCCCGCCTGCTTCTGCTGCTCTGTCTATGGAATCGTAGAGGTTACCGAATTCATCAATGAGTCCCAGCTCCTTTGCTTTCCTCCCGGTGTATATCCTGCCATCTGCAAGATCTTTCACCTCGGTGACGCTCATATCCCTGCCTTCCGCAACGTCCATGACGAAGTTACTATATATTTCTGCAACGACTTTGTTGGCATATTCTTTCTCATCATCGGAAAGTCCTCTCCATGAACCTCCCATGTCCTTGAACTCACCGGATTTCACAATGTAGTAATCAATGCCTTCGCTATCATAGTATTCCGAGAGGTTCTGGAATGTCCAGATGGTTCCTATACTTCCGGTCATGGTGGAAGGATTGGCGATAATAATATCCGCAGGTGCTGATAGATGATATGCGGCACTCGCAGCTACATCTCCCATTGAGATTATAACAGGTATTCCGCTATCACTTGCCTTTCTGACCTCGGTGTAGATCTCCTCACCTGCCGTGGCAGATCCTCCGCCACTGTTGACCCTCAGGACAATGGCTTTTACATTCTCATCCCTGAGAGCTTTTCTTATGTTATCTGATACTTCTTCGGAACTGACGTAACCAAGTCCTCCGGGTACACTGCTTGTAATAAGGGTTCCCTGAACGTATATCACTGCTACTTTGTCATTTGAAGAATAAAGATCGCCGTTGAATGTCTGATAAACGATAGCAAAACTTCCAGCTATTACCAAAAGCAGAACTGCTACAATAGCGGCATATTGCCATTTACGGCTTTTCTTTTTTACATTTACAACAGTATCCTCAGGGGATGGGGCGGAACTTGTAGTTGTCTCCTTTTTTGGCCCGGTGCTTTCCTTAGTATTCTCAGAAGTTGCTGTTTCAGCAGATTCTTCAGGCCCAAAGCTCTCAGAACCAATCTGTGCATTTCCTGGTTCATCGGTATTTTTATTTTCCTGCTTATCAGAATGAGTATTTTCTTCTGCTGTTATTTCCGCAGGTTCTTTATCATTTAGGTTGCTGTCGTTATTGTCAGTCTCATAGCTATAGGGATAGATATGATATTCGACATCATCCTCTGTTTTTTTATCAGAATTATCTCTGTTCATCTATAGAATCCATCCCGGGTATAAAATGTATTTAAACCTTCAAAAACCTTACCTTGAAGCAGGCAAGCGAAATATATTTTATAATTGCATGCAATCCAACATCAGAGTTATTGGTAAATTTCTAACGGAGATAATAAATGTCAAATATTCCTTCTGATAAAGCCGTACTTGTAACATGCGGCCTTCCGTATGCTAACGGAAAAGCTCACGTAGGGCATCTTAGAACTTACATACCTGCGGATATTTTTGTAAGATCATTGAAAAAGAACTCTCAGGAAGCAACATTTGTATGTGGTTCCGATACCCACGGTACTCCCATTGTTGTAAATGCCGAGGAACAGGGAATCACTCCGAAGGAACTGGTACAGAAATACCATGTTCATTTTGATGAGATATTCAGGAAAATGAATGTGGAGTTCGATGCATTCGGAACCACAGATGATGAAATAAATCACAAGCGCACACTTCAGATCGTAGATAAGCTCATTGAAAAGGGTTATGTTTATCCCAAGGTTATTGAGATCGCTTACTGTCCACAATGTGACCGTTTCCTGCCTGACAGGTATGTTTCAGGTTCATGTCCTCATTGTGGTGAAAAAGCACGTGGTGACGAATGTGACCAGGGATGTGGCAAACACCTGGAACCCGGGGAGCTAAAGGAGCCTGTATGTACAATATGCAAGGGACCGGCTGAATATAAAGAGCAGGAACATTTCTTTTTCAAACTGTCCGAGTTCAATGATTTCCTTGTAAAGTATCTTGAAAACCTCGATGGTACGCTCAATGCACGTAACTATGCACTTGGATGGGTAAATCAGGAACTTACGGACTGGTGTATCACAAGGAATCTGGAATGGGGAGTGAAGTTCCCCGGACACGACGAACTTGTTGTTTATGTATGGGTGGACGCTCCTATAGGTTACATGGCATTCACAGAAGAATGGGCTGAGGCAACCGGAGGAGACTGGGAAAAATTCTGGAAAGGCGACTGTCCGATAATCCACTTCATCGGTGGAGACATCATCTACCATCATTGTATCTTCTGGCCCTCAATGCTCAAGGCTGCTGATTACAGTCAGCCATCTGCAGTTGTAGCATCAGGTATGCTGAAGATAGAGGACAGGACATTCTCAAAGACCAGAGGATATGTGGTCTGGGTTGAGGAGGACTATCTTGATCATGGGTTCCATCCTGACTTTTTGAGATATTACCTCGGAAGCTATACTTCCCACACAAAAGAGGTCAATTTCTCATGGAAGATATTCCAGGACAAGATAAACACGGAACTTGTAGGTGTATTGGGTAATTTCCTGTACAGGAATCTGCTCTTTGCCTTCAAGAACTTCGGTGAGATACCTGAGGGAGATGTTGATCCTGAGGTCATTGAGAAGATAGATTCAACCATTGAAGAAGTTGTAAGGGCAAATGCAGATTATGAGTTCAAGAAAGCTGCAGATAATGCCATGGCTCTTGCATCATATGGTAATTCATACTTCCAGTCAAATGAACCATGGAAGCTTATAAAGGAAGATAAAGAAGCCTGCGGAAAGGTTATAAAGAACTGCATGCAGATCGCCAAGGCACTTGCACTTCTGTTCGAACCAATGACACCGGCCAGTATGGAAATAGCCTGGAAACAGATAGGAATGGATTCGGATGTACATGCAACCACCTATGAGGAAGCAACTGTTCCTGTGGTAAGCGGTACTAAACTGTCAAAACCGAAAATACTTTTCACCAAGCTTGAGGATGACAAGATCGCAGAAATGGAAGAAATATCATCAAAGCGTGTAAAGGCAGCCATGGCAAAGGAAGCAGGCATAAAGGAAGAAGAAAAAATGGAATTCAAAGAAGAAATAGAATTTGATGATTTTGCAAAACTGGACATCAGGGTAGGTAAGATAGTTACCGCCGAGAAGATAAAGAAGTCAAAGAAACTCCTGCGTATAGAGGTCGATATAGGAGACGAAGAACCAAGACAGGTTGTTGCAGGTCTTGCAGAACACTACGATCCTGAAGAGATGCTGGGTAAAATAGTGAACGTGATCGTGAACCTCAAGCCTGTAAAGCTTTGTGGTGTTGAGTCAAGGGGAATGCTCCTGGCAGCGGATGCCGGGGAGAATATTTCTTTGCTGACGACTGATAAAGAGATGGATGCAGGTTCCTGCATCAGATGATCTTTGAAGCTTTTAGGGATGTGCAGGGTTCCATCCCCGGATTCATTTCTTTTCAAGCACCATTTCAAGATAGGATTTTCTTATAGAGTCTTTTTCCTCGATCCCAAACTTTTCCAGTAATCTAAATATTTGTTCTCTGTTGGATTCGATGCCTGAATCCGACATTTTTTCAACTTCAATGAATTCCCCTATACCTTGCACATTGTCAAGACAGATGATCATATCTTTATATTTGAAGATCTCTCTGCTCTTACTGACAACTCCGGATTCATGGAAACCCAGTGCCAGAAGGATACTCCGTGTGTTTCCGCCATCTACCTGTGTTTCGAATTCCTCACGGGTCTTGGAAACGGAATCCAGTTTTTTTCCCTTATAGGTCATAACCGAGCGGCCATTTACGGAACGTATCCTCAGTGCTTCGTCCGTATTTTCAAAATTCCTGTGGGGAGCATTATAATAGGTGTCACGTTGATGCTGGACACCTATTGGTTTTGCACCTATTTCAGAGAGCAATTCCTTTGCCTTCTGATGGTCAGCACGGGCCTTTACTTCTATTTCTAACATAGGTCGGGAACGAATTTTGTACCGTAGTAGATCATACCGCGTTCACCTGCCTGTCCGAGTTTTCTGAACACAGGTTTCACTTTCATGCCTATCTTCACTTCTTCAGGTTCGCAGATTATCTGGCTCGTGAGACTTGGACCTTCATTCAGTTTGATGATCCCAAGAACGTAGGGTGTCTGGTTCTCAAAACCTTCGGCAGCAGTATGAATTACAGTGAACGTTATAACTTCACCTTTTCCGGTGAATTTGAAATCCTCTATCTCACCTTCACGTCTGCAGCCGGGACACATGTTACGTGGGGGATAGAAATATTCATTGCATTTTTTGCAGCGTGTTCCCACAAGGTTGTATCTGGCTATCTGTTTTCTCCAAAAACGTGGTACTGACATGATGATCACCTGTCCCTTGAAAGTATATGTACAACAGCAGTGGCACCTGAGCCTCCTACGTTGTGGGTCATTCCAATCTCTGCTCCGTCTACCTGACGCTTTCCGGATTCACCACGGAGCTGCTCAACAATTTCAACAGCCTGTTTCACACCGGTTGCTCCAACGGGATGTCCGCAGGATTTTAATCCACCTGAGGTGTTCACAGGTATTCTGCCGCCTATGGCTGTCTCGCCGTTCATTGAGACAATCCCACCTTCTCCTTTCTTTGAAAAACCAAGGTCCTCGATAGCGCAGATCTCTGCAATTGTGAAACAATCGTGAACTTCTACAAGGTCTATATCCTTTGGTTCCATCTTTGCCATCTCGTAAGCTCTCTTACCGGCTGCAACACTTGCATCCAGGGTGGTTATGTCCCTGCGGTCATGTAGTGCAATGGTATCCGAGGCCTGTGCAGTTGCTTTCACATAGATGGGTGTGTCAGTATATTCATGGGCTATATCCGCAGGTGCAAGCACCACTGCAGATGCACCGTCTGTTATTGGTGAACAGTCGAATATGTGAAGTGGATCTGCAACCATTATTGACCCGAGTACGGAATCAACGGTAAGTGGGCTTTTATACTGGGCTATTGGGTTGAACTGTCCGTTATGATGGTTCTTCACAGCAACCTCTGCAAGCTGTTCACTTTTGGTTCCGTATTTGTGCATGTGAAGTCTGGCTATCATTGCATATAATCCCGGGAATGTCGCTCCCATGATGCCTTCCCATTCCCTGTCTGCAGCTGCTGCAAGGGCCGAGGATGCCTTTGGTGAAGGTACATCAGTCATCTTTTCTGCACCGGCAGCGATGACGATATCATCTATTCCTGATGCCACAGCATATATTCCCTGCCTTAGAGCAAGTCCGCCTGATGCACAGGCAGCTTCTACACGTGTGGATGGTACGTGCATATCCTTTGCAAGACCTGAATAATCAGCGATCAAAGCTCCGATATGTTCCTGCTCTACGAACTGTCCGCCGCTCATGTTACCGACAAACATCGAATCTATCTTTTCTCCCACTACGCCTGCGTCCTCAACGGCACCGACACCTGCTTCAACAACAACATCCCTGAAGGAGCGATCCCATTGTTCTCCAAAGTTTGTATTCTTGACACCAATAATCGCTACATCTCTCATTTTTCTCACCTCATGCTACCTTTATCTTACCCTTATGTTTGGCATACCTGGCGTAGTCAATGTATATCGGATTTGCAAGAAGTTCTTCAACAGTTGCTGCATTGTTACGTATTTCTTCTATCCTGTCAGTTACAGTTATACTGAAAGCATCTCCGCCGGCACCTGATCCGAACGCTGTTGCAAATATGCGGTCCCCGGGTTTTGCCTGATCAAGTGTTGCTGCGATTCCCATCATGCATGAACCGGAATATGTGTTCCCAAGTCTTGGAACAACAAGTCCGGGCTCGATCTGCTCCCTGCTGAATCCCAGCTTTTTGGATACACGGACCGGGAATTTTCCGTTAGGCTGGTGGAACACTGCATAATCATAATCTTCAGGTTTTGTGCCTAATTTGTCCATGAGTCCCTTTGCAGCGCCTGTAACATGTTTAAAATAACCTGGTTCTCCTGTGAATCTCCCGCCATGTTCTGGATATGGCATTCCTTCACGTCTCCAGAAGTCAGGAGTGTCGGTTGTGAATGAATATGTGTCTTCTATCACTGCTACAAGTTCTGATTCTTTGTTACCTATAATATAGGCCACTCCACCGGCTGCGGCGGTATATTCAAGGGCATCTCCCGGAGCTCCCTGGGAAACATCCGCACCAATGGCCATTCCGAGATCTATCATTCCTGAAGACACAAGCCCCATGCATGCCTGTACCGCTGCGGTCCCTGCCTTACATGCGAATTCAAAATCAGCTGCGGTGAGTACCGGTGTCGTTCCGGTTGCTTCTGCAACTATGGTACTTGTGGGTTTTACTGCATAAGGATGGCTTTCTGAGCCAGTGTACACGGCACCTATTCTCTGCGCATCTATGCCTGACCTTGAAACTGCAGCTCTTGCAGCCTCAACTGCAATAGTAGCTGCATCTTCGTCAACATCAGGAACTGCCTTTTCATTGACCATCAGTCCTGATTTGAGTATATCTGCATCGTCTCCCCATACGCGGGCGATGTCTTCGATCTTAATTCTGTATTTAGGTACATAGGCACCATATGAGATTATCCCTACACTCATCTTAACACCGTTCAAATGTGCATTTAATATGATCTATTCGATAACATGATATTCACTGTACTTTTTCAGCGCTTCTACCATTTCATCAATGTCCATTGTCGTTGCAAGAAGGGGAATTCTGTCTATCTCGGCCATTTTTTTTGCCATTAAATGAACTTCATTTCCACGCAGGCCGTGCATGACAACGGCGCCGGGTTTCAGGTTCGTGACCCTTATGGCAACCATTGGTGATTTACCTGTTGTGACCTTGCTGAATATCATTGCGCGCTCAGTGCTCCATCCGTAGAGTTTCTGAAATTCGTGGGATGAAAGTTCAAGAATAGCCTTTTTACTGTCAACAACAGTAAAACCGTAAAGAGGTTTTTCAATTCCTTTGTTTACTATATCCGCTTCAATGATATTGGCAAGTTTTGCAACCTGCATGGGGAATGTATATTCGTAAGTGGCATAAATCGCCTTCGATTTCTTATCTGCGAAAAGTATCCCCTCATAAGCATGAATTTTCTGTCCTCCTCTTTCTGCATCGATCTCAAGAAGAGCTTCGACTATCCTGCTAACGATAAGTGTGCCCGGAGATTTTCTCCTGCCACTTTCATAGTCGCTTATTACAGAAGGAGATACACTCAGATACCCCGAAAGGTCGGTCTGTGCGATCTCGAAGTTCAATCGCCATTTTTTAAGGGCCTCGCCAGGCTTCTCTGAAAGCGTAATTTCGCCTGCCATCTTTTCTGCAAGACGCTGGCGAACCATTTCATGCGATTCGTCTTCACTCATGCTTTATTATTCCTAAGGGCAAATTAACATATATATTTAACGAATATAAGTTCGTTCATTGTCGATTCGATTCAATTCAAAACATTTGTTTATTTATACTATGTTATATATTCACTATAGAAATATGTTTCTTAAAAACAAAAATATAAAAATAACAGTTTCCGAATTATCACTTTATTTTTCCTGTCCAAGGAAAGTATATTATTCATGCCGCGACCACAAAGTAGTTTCCTCTTCCTCTATTTCATATATAGAACATCTTGTATTAAAAGAAATGGCCATTTATTATCCTCAGATGTTGAAAGATTCTTCGTCAAAAGACGATGTGTCTTTAGATGAGCTCGGTGAATTACTCTCGCAAATGGTTGAGAGTATTTTTCTTATCTACCCTGATGAGCTGGCAGAAATTAAGAAAGATGTTATGGTTGATGTCTATGAATCTTTAAAAGAGAACCTTGGTAAGATCTGTCAGAATCTTTCAGAGCAGCTTAAAGTTCCGGAGTTAGTGCAACTGGCCGAAAATATATGCGTATCTGATACTGAAACCTATCTTCATTCTCAAAAGCTCAATGTAACGGGTATTCCTTACAGACTGGTAAATATCGGAGATTCCTTTGTCCCTTTGATAATTAAAACCGGAAATAATCCGGAGAACGGTGTCTGGCTCAATGACAGGCTCCATCTGACATCATTTGCCCTGCTTGCCGAAGAGATACATGATACTCCGGTTAGATCGGGTTTTGTGTTGTACGCAAGATCCGGCATATTCAGGAAGGTCAATATCCGTTCTCATGATCGAAGACAGGTCCTTAAGGCTATAGGTCGTGTGAGAAAGATAAAAAGCGGTACAATGCCCGATAAAAAAGAAAGCCCGCTCTGTGCAAGCTGTGACTTCTCAGATATATGTAACGTACAATCGTCGCTTGTATCCAAATTCTTTTGAGAAAAAGTTGCCAAAAACTATTTAATACTTTAATATGGAGGTTGACAGAATGTCCAAACCTCTTTATCTTGGCGAGATGCTCCTTTACTGGTGCCCTTCATGTAATGTTCCTGTCCTTGGAAAAGAATGCTCCTGCGGTGCGAATACACAACATGTAACCATCACTCCGCCCGGTGATATAAGGCCTGCTTTCCAGTATGATATCGACCTTATCAATAAAGTCTCAATCGAGCAATTCAATGCACCGTTAATTTATGATGAACGTGTGGTCGTGTTGAATAAATCACCATATGATGACCGCATGGATGAGGTTATTGTTGACGGTGAGGTAATAGGAAGCATTCGTTTTGAACTTGAGAAACTAAAATGGGTACTTCTGCTCAGACTGGGGGGTGCACGCCGTATATTCAATAATACCGACCACAGGGGTCTTAAGAACTGGTTATCCGTTGATGCCGGTGCCGAGAAATTCATTCTCGGAGGTGCAAGTGTACTTGCTCCTGGCATAAAAGATGCTGATTCTTCTATATGTGAAATGGATGAGATAGTTGTCCTTACCCATGATGGCAGGGTACTGGGTACCGGTCGCTCCCGTATGAGTGGAGATAAGATGCTCAGGAGAGAGAAAGGTATCGGAGCAAAGGTGAGATTTAAGGAAGAACCACAGGAGATTACAATTCCCTGCGGAGGACAGACCTGGGACGATGTGTTAAAGGCTAACGAAGTTTATATGAATAATTTCGTTGAGCGTTCCCATAGATTCATCAAAAATGTGTCTTCTTCAGTTGACAGACCTGTTACAGTATCTTATTCAGGAGGAAAGGACAGTCTTGCAGTGCTTCATCTTGTCAGTGAATGCCTTGATGATTACGATCTTCTTTTTGCGGATACCGGCATCGAATTCCCTGAAACCGTGAAAAATGTCTCCGATGTTGCAGAAATTTATAACAGGCCCCTGAAAATGATAAGTTCCGGGGATGCTTTCTGGGATTCTGTGGAGAATTTCGGTCCTCCCAGTGTGGAAGTACGCTGGTGCTGTAAAGTATGCAAGCTTGGTCCTATTACGCAGATAATCAATGATAATTATGAGAATGGATGTCTTACCTTTATCGGACAGAGAAAGTATGAATCCGATACAAGGGCAAAAAGTGAGCGTGTATGGAAGAATCCGTGGGTAGGAAACCAGGTGGCTGCTGCTCCTATACAGAACTGGACCGCAATGCATGTATGGCTCTATATATTCAAGAACGATCTCCTGTACAATCCCCTTTACTCCGAGGGCTTTGACAGGATAGGCTGCTGGTTGTGCCCTTCATGTTCAGTGGCTGATCTTGTAAGGCTTAAGGAAACACATCCTGAAATGGAAAAGAGACTGAACGACTATTTGCTTTCGTATGCAGATCGTATGGGATTTTCTGAAGAATGGGTAAAGCACGGTTTCTGGAGGTGGAAGGATTTGCCTTCCCAGCTAAAGGAGATCGCAAAGAAGAAAGGAATCGATCTCATACCTAAAGGCAGTAATGAAAACAGTATGAACTTCTCTGTAACTTCCGGTTATCGTCCGTGTAAGCAGGGAGGTGTCTCCGCAGAAGGTGGTTTTGATAGTCCCGTTGATCTTGAAAGACTGGAAAATAGCGGAATGCTGAAAGTGATCGGTAATGATGCATATATGGAAGGTGTGGCGATGGTATCCAGTGATGAGGACCGTGCTCAGATCTTTGCTTCAGGTAGTGTAACAGCAAGAAGTGATTCTGACAGGGATGCCAGAAAGCTGATGAAAAAAGTAGAACTTTCCGTCAGAAGGGCTGTTCTCTGCAGTGGTTGTGGTGTGTGTGTGGGTAAATGTATCCACAGAGCCGTAAGGGTAAGGAAAGGCCTGGCAGTTATCAATGAAGGATGTGCACATTGTGAAGAATGTATTCATGTATGCCCTGTTGTCAGGTTCAAGTGCTGATCCCGACCAGAAAACTTATAGTGTATATCCTCCTTTCTTATACGGTGATTTTTTGGTAAAGAGAGCACTGCTCAGCGTTTCTGACAAGACCGGCATTGTAGATTTTGCTCGTGGACTCGAAAAACTTGATATTCAGATTATCTCTACCGGCGGAACTGCCCGTATGCTCCGTGAAGCAGATATTGAGGTCACGGATGTGGCGGACGTCACAGGGTTTCCGGAAATGATGGGCGGCAGGGTCAAGACTCTTCATCCTAAGATCCATGGTGGTATCCTTTGTATAAGAGATGACCATGACCACATGGGAGAGGCCCGTAAAGCAGACGTTGAAATGATAGACCTTGTAGTTGTCAATCTTTATCCTTTCGAAGTGACAGTTTCAAAGGAAGGAGTATTGCTTGAGGAAGCCATTGAGAACATTGATATTGGCGGTCCTGCCATGCTTCGCTCGGCAGCAAAGAACTATCGTTCTGTAAGCGTAGTATGTGATCCTGAGGATTATGGTTCAATATTGAAAGAGATCCGCTCCACAGGTATAGTTTCACAGGAGACCAGAGAGCTTCTTGCTGTGAAAGCTTTCAGACACACTGCTGACTATGATGCAAACATTGACACATATCTCAGTAAAGAACTCCTTGGTCAGGATGTCCTGCGCATGAATTTCACCGAGGGTTTAAGTCTCAGATACGGAGAGAACTGGCATCAGGAGGCGAAATTTTATAAAGAGAACGGTGTCAGGGGCCCGTCACTTGCCAATGCAAAACAGCTGCATGGAAAAGCACTTTCCTATAACAATTATATTGATGCTGACAATGCACTTCAGACCGTGAAAGAGCTATCTTCTTCAAAACCTGCGGTGACCATTGTAAAGCATAATAATCCATGCGGACTTGCCACAGGCAAGAGCCTGTTCAGAGCACTTCAGGCAGCATGGGACGGAGATCCTATATCTGCATATGGTAGTATTATCTGCAGCAATACGGTCTTTGACCTTCAGGCAGCGGAATTCCTTAATGGTAAATTCATAGAGATCATCCTGGCCCCTGGCTTTGAACCGGATGCTCTGGAATATCTGAAGAATAAAAGTGCTAATCTGAGACTTCTTGAGCTTCCTGAACTTAAAGAACCTTTTGGAGTTGAGAATACCTATAAATATATAATTGGTGGAATGCTGAAGCAATCAAGGAATATTGGTATTTATGATAAGTGGGAGTGTGTCACAGATATCATATATCCTGAAGAACTGAGAGCAGTTTCTGAATTTTCACTACATGCATGTAAATGCGTAAAATCAAATGCTGTGATCATTGCATACGAGTATGATGAAGGTTGCTATATGATGCTTTCAATGGGTGCCGGACAGCCAAACAGGGTTGATTCAATAAGAAAACTTGCAGCCACAAAAGCACTTGAGAACCTTCAGGTTATTTATGACAGGGAAAAGCCTGATATGTACTTTGATGATTATGCAAACGATGTATTATCGAAATGTGTGATGGCATCTGATGCTTTCTTCCCGTTCGATGACAGTGTTGTGCACGCTTCTGAGTATGGTATCAAATATATTCTTTCACCGGGTGGGTCCATAAGGGACCAGGAAGTTATAGACACTGCTAACCGCTTAGGCGTATCCATGATATTTACCGGAATGAGGCACTTTTTACATTGAAGTGTTTTCTATTTTTTCATTTTAAAGAATTTACTTAACAGTCTATTTAATTTATTGTTATGTGTGCAAAACTTAAGTTCTACCGTTGCCGATTAGAAAACACTTATAAGTCATTACTTAACTTTCATATAATCAATCATACTTTATTTCCCGGCGGGCTGGATTCATTATTCTACAAATGTTTAGGTGCTTATTGTGAAATCAAAGGGGCTTCTGAGTATATTGACCTTTTCCGAAAAGCGAAAAGACCTTTTATTTTTACTTGAAGAGAAGTCGTGTACGCTGGCTGATATAAGGGAACACTTCAATGTATCCTCTCCTGAAATATCGCCACGTATAAAAGAAATGCTGGATTATGACCTTATTGAAAAGGCTGATAAAGAGTATCGGCTAACTCCCATCGGAAAAGCTATTATAACTCATTTCAGGCCATTTCTGGAAATAATCGCAACCATAGAAAAGAATGAAGCTTTCTGGCAGCAGCACTATCTTGAAGATATTCCTCAGACAATGCTGGATAATCTCATGGATCTTAAAGACTGTGAGGTGGTATCAGACAGTATTGAGAACATCTATGAATCTCACAAGACCTTTACCGAGAATATTTCCAGGTCATCTTATCTTAAGGGTGTATCATCTATTTTCATTCCCACCTATCCTGACTTCTTTGCAGGACTTGCAGAGAGGAACATCCCTATCTCTTTAGTCCTCACTGAAAAGGTTTTTTCCAAGGTGAGAGATGAACATCGGGAAAAACTGGATTTTTACATGGAATCTCCTCATACAGAGCTATATGTTATCGATGATGTGAAGCTTGCTTTCGTTGTTACGGATGTTTTCTTCTCGATGTCTCTTTTCTTCAATCAGGATACTTATGATCCTATGGATGATCTGGTGGGCTATGATGAGTCAGCCCTCAAATGGGGCTGCGATCTTTTCGAACATTATAAGGAAGTTTCCCGGAAGATAACTTCGATCTGATCGATCTTTATTTCATGCGTGATTATAGTGCATTGATTACGGTTCTGAGACCGACTATAGAAGTTGACTCTCCGTCTATCATGAACAACCTCTTTCTTAGCCTGCCCTTTGTTTCTTTTTCAACAGGCTCAGCGAATTTCTGTATGTATAACAGGCCAATGATAAAACTGTAGATCAATATTATTGGTTCAAAAGCTAAAACTCCTGTGATAATGGTTATGAGCAACATCAGGTGGGAGAGGAAATGCAGGCTGATAAGGAGTGTTTTTGCTTTTGTTTTTCCAAGTACCACAGGCAATGTTCTAATTCCTGCCATTGTGTCTCCTTTTATATCTTTGAAATCGTATATTGCAGAATTTATGAACAGTTTAAGGCCAAAATACAGGAATACTATCAAAGGAGCGATAATGCTGGCGGAACCTATTCCTGCTATTCCTGTTATGAAGACACCCCATGTGATACCAACTACTATATTCTTCATACCTAATCCACCTTTGAGTTTCAGGTCGAATTTTCCGATTTTTACTCCTTTACTATATAGATAACCTGTAATGAGGGGTAAAAAAGCTAGAAGTATCAATCCACTTGCCGCAAGTATAGCAGCTCCTGCTAAAAAACAGATAAGCGATACTACCAAAGCAGTTTTTTTAGAAGCTCCTTCTAATTCCGGTCTGTTGGCGATATCTTCTTCTGAATCCAGCGCTCTGTCCAGAGTGTACACGGCATATATTATCAGTCCTCCAGCCAGACAGTTGAAAAACAGGGAATTGATATGCAACAGGAGAAAAGCTATGTGGATTCGTAGTACCCCTGAAAATGAGACAAGTAGAGAACTTTTCAAAAGTTTGATCGTTGGTTCAAGGGCCTTATCCGGGAATCGATATTTGAATACGTCTTTTCTTCCTGATATGTACGGTAGGTTGATTGTGCAATTCGAGCTCATATACTTAAAAGCCTATACACAATCTAATATTATTTTTCGAGTATAATGTTATATTAGTGGACTACTATCTAAGCAAAAATACATCTGATCAGGCATTTGATTCAGTTCAGGATTATTTAGGATAATAATTGCCTGTTTACCTTATTTTTAATCCGGATTGAAAATCTATAAGTTAATTAAGTTCTTCAATTAGAAACTTTAATAATCATCTATTATTTGTGTATATATAAATTTTGTTCTTTATTTCTATATTGCTGAACTAAATTATATTAAGTATTCTTTTCTGTTATGAGTAGCAGACTACCCAGTGGAATGAAAAACAAAGGAGCAATTGGCAACGTTTTGAAAGCATCATTCCAGACTGCCATGGAACTTATGAGCGTGAGTATGCCACAGATAATCAATACATAAGCTTCTGTTGCGTTTCCGATTTTAATCTCTATATTTTCTTTTATCAGTTCATAGATACCCACTGCAAGAATCATAAAAGATGCAATGGCCCAGGCAAGTGTCCGGACGGATGGAAGGAATCCACCGTTTGAAAGGAGACCTATCTGTTGTATCACGCTCACAAAAAGTGTTCCGTACTGGGCATCAAAATTAGCGTAGAATATTGAAAATTTGATTCCCCATCCGGTTGTATAGCTTGAATAGAAATAAACTTCCCATGGTATTGCGAGGCAGATTATGGGTATTATTTTTCTGAGAAGCTTTATTTCATGGAGATCTAGGATTTTTCTCATCGATGTATATTGTATAACTAATAATATATATTTTTATTCGCGGGAAGTGCCTATATATTACTAGGTGTTCTATATATTCATATATTTTAAAACATAAATGAGGGATTTCAATAGAAACCAGAAAAGTTCAGCAAACAGGCGGTTCAACTTACATAATATCGCTTCCGAAGACCTGGGCTGATAAAGTAGGGATCAATACAGGTAGTAGAGTTACCTTGCAGCCACAACCAGATGGCAAGCTGGTCATTGATCCTATACATGATACTCCGCCGGTCAGGAAAATACAGATCGATGTAACGGGAAGGATGGGTGATGCCCTTATAAGGGACATGATAGCTGCCTACCTGGCAGGCTCCGACATTATAGAGGCAAAAGCTGACAGAATACTTGCCGAACAGAAAAATATCATTCGAAGTATGTGTTACAAATTAATAGGACCTGAAATTATAGAAGAGACTGCAAAGAAAGTAGTTATTCAGGACCTTTTGAATCCAGATGAGATCTCCATTAAAAAAAGTGTTCGCAGGATGTATCTAATCTCGAATTCCATGCACATAGATGCAATAAAGGCTATCAAAACCCTTGATGCTGATCTTGCACTGGATGTTAATCAGAGGGATGATGACGTTGACAGGTTGTTCCTGCTGATAGCAAAGCAATTCCGTTCCATATTACGCGGGGCAAGGTTGCCTGATGCGTCAGAGACATCCATAGATGAATATCATGATCTGAGAATGGCAGCGAGTCCTATTGAACGTATAGCGGATCACGCGCGCAAGATAGCAAAGATCACGACTTTACTTGAAGGACCTATACCTTCTGACATTATGGAAATGATAGAGGTTACTTCTGATATGTCAAGAAAGGTAGTAGAAGATTCAATAGACGCACTGTATAATTCAGATGTTGAACTTGCTAACAAGGTCATTGGCAAGGTTGAAAAAATGTCTCTAATGATCGATAAACTCAATGAGACCATTTTGAAGTGTGAGTCTTACGGATCAGTGGTTGCCTTAGGTACGGTGGTTGACAGTATTGACAGAACAGGAGATTATGGTTCCAATATTGCAGAGATAGCAATTAATTCTGCGATGTCGAAGGTAATCTGATCCTGGTAGCCAGAAGTTTGCAGATCCAGATAATAAAAATTATATGCCAATGAGTGTTTATACTACTAAAATTATCCATAATAAAATATAATGCTATTTCACGGAGGGAATGAATGGGCGTAATCAGATCATTTAAGAGGAACTTTTCAGACCTTTTTAAAAAACTTTTTAAAAAACAGAATGCCCGAATAGGAATATACGGACCACCAAATGCGGGAAAGACCACTCTTGCCAACAGGATATTAAGGGACTGGACAGGAGATGCGATGGGGTCTGTTTCAAATATAGCTCATGAGACAAGGAGAGCACGTCGCAGGGAAGGTGTAACTATAAATGCCAATGGCAGTTCTATTACCCTGGATATTATTGACACGCCGGGACTTGCCACAAAGATCGATTTTCATGAGTTCATGGAGCAGGGAATGGATGAGACAGAATCCAAAAGACGTGCAAAAGAAGCTACAGAGGGTGTCATCGAAGCTGTAAAATGGCTTGAGAACCTTGATGGTGTTATTCTTGTGATGGATGCTACAGAGGATCCATTCACTCAGGTAAATGTGACAGTTATCGGAAACATGGAAGCACGTACTCTTCCGCTTCTTATAGTTGCCAACAAGGTTGATCTTTCAGAGGCTTCACCTTCAACAATAAGAGATGCTTTCCCACAACATCCCATGGTATCGATCTCAGCCCTGGAAGGAAAGAACATAGACACTTTCTATGAAGAACTTGCAAAGAGGTTTGGGTGATCATATGCAGGGCTTCCAGATGGATCTTGTATCTGAACACAGGCTTTCGGAAATGTCTCCTGTGGAAAAGGTCAGATTTATTATTGATGAGGTAAAAAGCGGGAAGATACTGGTCCTTGAAAAAGGGCTGAGTCCTGAAGAGGAAGCGAGCCTCATAGAGATGACAATGACATTTATCGAACCGGATGGTTTTTCAGGAATTGAGATGGAAAGCTATCCTTCGGAAGCTGATACATCATTTCTGGGCAAACTTCTCAAAAAGAAGAGTCTAAGAACCAGGCTTACAGTTATAGGGCCTGCAGACCAATTGAAAACCCTGAAAAAAGATCGCAACATGATCAGCGCTCTTATTTCTACAAATAAATAATTTGCGTGAAGCAAATGGGTCAAAAAGAAAATAGAGATAATATAATTTCACCACATCTCTCCCTCTCTTCTTTTGAGATGGGAAGAGATGATGTGAATGTAGTCTGTACATACGGTAAGATCTCCATATGGTTTGGAAGACAGGTCCCGGATGTTGTCATAGGTCAGATACTTCTGGGTATTGCCAATATTGATTCTTCTGCAGTTCATGAACTTGAACTTGTATGTGATTTTGATGACATAATGGAATATGAGAGCCATGGTTATGTTCTTGTGTCCTATGCAAAGTCGAAGGATGGATATAGAACGACTTTCCATGTTCCTTTTTCCAGCAAAAAAGCCCTTTTCTATCTTGCAGGTTCCGTAACCGAAGAACTTAAAGATAAGGACACAGTCTTAGACTGCTACTGGACCGGTGACGATGCTGATATCATGCTACTGTATGAGGAATTAAGCAATATTGATGGCTGGAAGCTAAAAAGCATCAATTATAAAGAGGATGCAAAAGAAAAACAGAACGATCCTATTATCTTCGATTGATCTTTATATATGAGGAAATCTGATGAAAGAAATCCACTTGACCGAATGTAAGTACCTGACTTCTTCTATACTATTAATGGCTGAGCATCTTGAAAACGTGGCTAATAAGCTTGACAAGGATTCTGTAAGGCAGATGCTTGAAGACATCATGGGTGCGCGAAGGATCTTTGTGATGGGAGCCGGTCGCTCAGGACTTGTGGGCCGTGCATTTGCAATGAGGCTTATGCATCTTGGTCTGACATCACATGTAGTAGGTGAATCCACCACACCTGCTGTAAGCAATGAAGATGTGGTCATAGCTATCTCAGGCTCAGGACAGACCCGCTCAGTTGCAAATCTGGGAAGAGTTACAAAAGAGATCGGTGCCAGACTTGTGACCATTACTTCTAACAAGGATTCCACATTGGGGGAACTGTCAGATACTGTAATCGTTCTTCCGGGAAGAACAAAGGACGATGCCGGAGGATATGTCGAACGTCATATGCGTGGTGAATATACTTACCTCACACCCCTTGGAACTTCCTTTGAGACATCTTCAAGTGTATTCCTGGATGCGGTTGTTGCAGAACTGATATACATCACAGGTGCTTCCGAGGAAGAACTTAAATCAAGACACACAAATATTGAGTAAAGTGATTTACCATGCCTGACTCAAAGTTTGCACAGAGGGTTCTGGATATAGATATCTCCGGAATCCGGAAGATGTTTGAAGGAGCAGGAGCGCGTTCCATAAATCTTGGCCTCGGACAGCCGGATTTTGATACTCCACAGCACATAAAGCAGGCTGCTATAGATGCTATCAATGACGGATTTACAGGTTACACCCCCGGTCCGGGGATTCCGGAACTTCTTCAGGCTTTGAGTTCCAAATTCAAAGAGCAGAATAATTTTGATGTCTCACCTGATGAGATCATAGTAACATCCGGTGCATCAGAAGCTCTTGAACTAGCCATAGCATCCCTGATCGATCCCGGGGATGATGTGATGATAGCAAACCCAGGTTTTGTTTCTTACAACTCCCTGGTAGGTATCATGGGAGGAAATGTGATATCTCTGCCTCTTGCAGATGATCTGACGATCAGTCCTGAAGCTGTTATTGAGAACATCACTCCTAAAACAAAGGCGATGGTCATCAATTCACCTTCCAACCCAACAGGTGCTGTGCAGAACAAAAGCGATATTAAGGCATTTGCAGAAATTGCCGATGATCATAACATAACAATAATCTCTGATGAAGTGTACGAGCATTTCATCTATGAAGGTGAGCATGTAAGTCCTGCTCAGTTCTCAGATAATGTGATAACAGTAAATGCTGTGTCCAAAACATTCTCCATGACCGGATGGAGAATAGGTTATGTCGCTGCCAGGAAAGAATACACTGAACAGATGATCAAGGTCCACCAGTATGTGCAGGCATGTGCCAATTCCATTGCCCAGAAGGCTGCATATGCAGCAATCTCCGGCCCGATGGATTCAGTCTATGCAATGCGCGATGAGTTCAAGGCTCGCAGGGACATGCTTGTTGAAGGTCTGAACTCAATAGGACTTAAATGTGAATTTCCAAAGGGTGCATTCTACGCTTTCCCTGAAGTTCCTGAGGGAACAACATCAGGAGAAATTGCTTCAAAACTAATATCTAACGGAGTAATAGTTGTCCCTGGCACTGCTTTTGGTGACCGTGGTGAAGGACACATACGCCTTTCCTACGCCTCATCAATGGACAATTTAAAACAAGCTCTTAATATAATGGAAAAGTCCCTCTGAAAAATTTATGTTCCATGACCACATAGTTCTGGCTGCAAGTTTGTATTATGTTGATTCGCAGATGACTGCTTTTCATGTTTTCTGAACACGTATCGGGTTGAAGGCAATGAGAACTTTGTGAAAGGTGGGTTATATATGTATTTGCGATTTTCTTTTTATTTCACTATCAAGATGATAAAACATTATTGCTCACAATATTTGCATATCATAACTTCTTAACTTCAATTCTAAATATTGTTTGCTATTCTTTTAAATAATGTTGTTATTCATTTTATTTTGTATAGTTTCGTAAATTAAATAAGGAGGTATATATATATATCTAAAATTTTATATAAACTAGGGGTTTGTCTAGTTGTGATTTTGCTGTTGTACGCATCAGCAGCAACTGCAAATAGCACAAAAGAAATTGCTACATCCGATACGACTGAAAATACAGCATTAAGCATCCATTCTTTGTTAATAAAAACCACTGATAAAGACAAAGACAAGGTTCTTGAATATATCGATAAATGTGAATTGTCTACCGAAAAAAAGACACAATTAAAGGATGATCTCATAGACGCTTGGGACCGCTATCCTGACGGAGCTACAAAAGATGATTATCTTTTGTGCGAAGAAGTAGGAACTTTGATAATCGAATATGAACAAAAGATAAATACAGTTCAAAAAGAACCATTAGCTGAAGCTCTTCCTACTATAGAAAAACCATCTCCATATGTGCCTTATAAGTACTTACTCGAGGCAGATTATAGAGAGCAAAAAGTTTTATTTGAATATATAGACAGTTGTTATGTATCTGAAAAAGAAAAGCAAGAAATGAAGGATTCCATGAAGGATATTTGGGATCGCTATCCAGACGAAATAACAGAAGAGGATTACGACACTCTTAGTTATATTACAAAGGAAACATCTGAATACCTAAATAATGCTTCTTCAAATAATGGTGTAAAATGGAATGCTGACGCCTACGGAGACATTATGGAAAAGTCCTGTATTTTATGGGGAGTAAGCTCTTCTCATACTCAATATGCAAAAGATCATGCTGACGATCCAGACGGATGGTATGATAATGTCACAGCTGGTGACCTTTGGCACTCTTTTAATCACTATTACAATCCTTACGCAATAGGTGGTTTAACTCTGGGTTCAGCCCCTATAAATTGTCAAATGCATGCTAACTTAGCAGAATATCATTATGAAGATGGTGAATTCCCAGATACCTATGAAGATCTTGCTTATGCGAGTCACTTTTTGACAGATTTAGGTAATCCTATGCATACGGGATATGAATTTGAACAAATAGCTAATCGTTGGGTTCATTGGGATTACGAGAACTATGTTAGCAGCAATTGGGATTCAGGTTATAATTTTCATGATACTGTCGATGCCACTAATACTTATTACGCAATAAGTGGCCCGATGGAAGCTGCTGAAGAACTAGCAGAATCTATTCATGCTGATCTCGAAGAAATATATGAATATGTATACTATAATCCCGATACATTTGATAATATGCCTCAAGTAGCTTCACTTACAAACGAGTTCCTTAGGAGAACTACAAAATACAATACAGGACTTGTGAAAGATGTAAGGGGTAGAAAAGGTGATTGGGACGATGATGACGACGTGGATTTTGATGACTTTGTAGAATTTGCTGCTTATTATACTTCTCCACCAAACCCGTATGATCCACTGGCTGATTTTCATGAAGATGGCGATGTGGATTTTGATGATTTTGTAGAATTTGCAGGTGTATATCAAAATTGATGACTAAACAGTGAGTAGTTTCAAGAGAAACAGTTCTATTGCTCTTGAAACTATTATCCATTTTTAAAGGTTGGAAACATTGTCAGTCTTATGTAGGACGTATACTAACTCTAATTTGGTGAGTGGGACCATGAAAGCACTTACAAAAATTTTAATTGGCACTTTTATTATTGTTCTAATTTTAATATCTTTAGTATTACATGGTATTTTTTTGAACTATCATGAATGGCGCAGCAATGATCTAAGAAATAATTATGTGTACACTGTTCAAATAACCGGCCTCGAAGGACAAATTGTAAACGGAACCACTAAAATAGTAGTTCCGATACCTGCGAACATCAATGGATCGTTTGTTTCGGTGCCTGCTCAAAAAGAACCGACGTTATCTCAGAAGTTTGTTCATGAATATGTCTTGCATACTCCTCTTGAATACCGGAAAGGTCCTTACTTCAAAAATACAACTGAAGCTTTTGACAACCAGCAGCTTGAAGGAAATTGGACTACCTATCTAATTAATACCAAAGATGGGCACATGCTATGTTTTCAGACCAATGGATCAGTTCTTGAAAATATATATTTGAGGGAACAGATTGTTGTAGATCATGTTAACGGATTAAATCCACTTGATAAAAGCAATCCCATACTTTTTCCGGCAAGTAATTTTTCTGATGCAGAGAATATTTCCTTTGAAGACATGGGAATCTATCATTTAGAACCGGCTTATACGTATGATTCTTTTATCAATACAAGTAATAATCTGATTAAAAAGGAATTACATTTTTCCGTTAACCTTGATGTAAAGGAACGAATTTCCAAAGGCTCCAATGAATACAAAATTAAGTTGCTAGCCGACACCAGTAATTCAGGAAAGACAATAGTTAATGTGATTATAAGTGAACCGATTTCAAAAATAGCTCCTTCCTAAGTTGTTCCATACCGTTTTTCCGAATAAGAGGACGTCGCATGACTGTGTCTTAACGCAGCCTTCAATGCTGATGACCTAAAAGTCATCAAACTCATCTTTTTCTTCTTCGTTTTCCCTTTTTTCCTCAATGGCTTTCTGTACCATCTCTATAAGAGTTGAAGTTACTTCTTTGACACCTTCGTCGCTTGCAGTGGACATTTTCATGTCAACAAAATCCAGTTCCCTGAATTGCGGCAGATCTGCCTTGTTAGCGACAACCAGAATCGGCAATTTGAATTCACTGCGGACTTCTTCAAGCATACGTTTCTGGTCTGCGATCTCATATCCACAGGTTTCAGTCGCATCAATAATGAAAAGGACAACAGCGTCGAGGTTCTTCAGCGCGGTGATTGCCTGAAGCTCGATCTCGTTGCGCTCTGACATTGGCCTGTCAAGAAGACCGGGTGTGTCCATTACCTGAAATCTCTCGTCATCTACAAAGAAATGTCCGATAGATACTCCTTTTGTTGTAAATGGATAGGATGCTATCTCAGGTGTTGCACCTGTGATCTTTGTAACAAAGCTGGATTTCCCTATATTCGGGTATCCTGCAACCACAATGGTTGGATCATCTTCCACAGAAGGCAGTTTTTTGAGTTTGTTGCGGGCTTTGTTCAGGAATATCAGATCCTTATCTATGGACCGCATTATAGAGGCCAGACGCCCGAAACATTGTTTTCTTACAGGAAGCGGATCCCTTGCTTTTCTTATCTTTCCAACATGATCCCTTGCAACTTCGTGTATCTTAGTACTGGCCCATTCAAGTCTGCTCAGGGATCTTTTCATATCATCGACACCTACTATCACATCGGCCAGTTCATAATAGAAGGGAGGCAGGTTCTCAAATGTAGGGAAACGCCTGACTATGTTCTTGAGATTATCTGTAAGTATGTTGGAAGCTGTCAGCATCATGGATTCATTTGCTTCAATAGCTGTCTTCCTTCCGGAGATCTTTTTTCCGGACATTGCGCGTGTTGCTCTTCTGAACGCTTTATCCACTAATTCTTCAGATGTGGGGACCGTATTTATTTTTTCAAAGATCATATTCCTTCCTGTAGTAGTCTCAAATCACTTAAACTTATAAATCCCTGTTCCTATAAATATAATCTCTAATAACTTCTGGGAGATACTATGTTTTATATATCTCTTTTGAGTATTATAAACTATATTTGAGTTTATGGACCGGTGATTTTTGTGGAACTGACTCCAATTCAGAAAGATATTCTCATTGCATTGATCAATCTTCAGAGGGAAAAGGATCGTGCTGTAAAAGGTGAAGAAATTGCAGAGCTTATCAGGCGTAACCCTGGAACTGTTCGAAATCAGATGCAATCTTTGAAAGTTCTTGGTCTTGTCGAAGGTGTTCCCGGTCCGAAAGGGGGCTATAAAGCAACAAGTGAAGCCTATGAAGCTTTAAGTATTACTGCAATGGACCATGAGGCTACTGTACCGATCTACAGAAACGATGAACTTGTCGGTGGGGCAACAGTGGCTGAAATAAGTTTTACTACAGTAAGGCATCCTGATCTTTGCCATGGAATGATAAAAGTACTTGGCAACATCAAAAGTTTTGAGCAGGGTGATCTTGTCCAGATGGGCCCCACTCCTGTAAATAAATTGATCGTACGTGGTGAGGTTGTGGGCAGAGATGATACTCAGAACTCGCTAGTTTTCTCTATAAATGAGATGATATCACTCCCAAAGAAACCAGTAAAGGATTATGCCCGCATGAATATGATCTCCATTAGTGGCAATGCATCCATTCAGGAAACGGCCCGTGTACTTGTGGATCACAGCATACATGGTGCCCCGGTGGTTGAAAACGATGAAATACTGGGAGTTGTCACCTTCACTGACATAGGAGATGCTGTTGCAAGTGGAAAGATGACAGCAAGGGTCAAGGATATAATGACCCGGGATCTGATAACCGTGGATTCGGAAAAATCACTTTATGATGCTGTAAAAATATTTGATGAGCACAATATCGGTTTTTTACTGGTGGCTTTTGACGGTGTTCCAAAAGGCATACTTTCTAAAAAAGATGTTTTCCATGAGTTGATAGTCTATTAAGATCATAATACATAGTGTCTGATCTGACTATTTTCTTCTTTTTCTGAGTTCGGCGGCAATCTCTTCAAGGGTAATTCCCTTTTCCACAAACATTACCATAAGATGAAATAGCAGATCGGATGATTCGTATATGATCTCATCTCTGTCCTCGCTTTTCACAGCAAGTATGGTCTCTATTGACTCTTCACCTATTTTTTCCAGTATCTTATCGATGCCTTTTCTGTGGTCGAGTAAAGAACACACGTATGAATTCTCAACAGGATTATCTTTTCTGTCCTTTATGATGTCATAAAGTTCGTTAAGTATTGAAAGGTCAGTATCAGACATATTATCTCTTCCAGATATAGGGTAATCCTATTACATCTTTATGGTTTAAGGTTGCCCCGGAACAGAAACTAGATCATAACAGCTAAAAAAGGTTTTAGTGACGTTGGTTGTAATCCACACACAATATGACGGGAAAGTGTTGGTTATACCAACGTCTGAAACTATCATATTAATTTGTGTAATATATCTTTTGTGGTCTCAACTTTCAAAAAATAAATGATTGGAAGTTTCAGATCTTTCTCGGATCTGTGATCTCTCCTGTGAGAGCAGATGCTGCAGCTGTTGCAGGTGAACTCAGGTATACAAAGGATTCCGGACTTCCTTCACGTCCTCTGAAGTTACGGTTGGATGTTGCAAGGCCGACCTCTCCGTCACCTAGAAGTCCGAAAGAACCGCCCATACATGGTCCGCAACATGGTGCTTCTACGATTGCGCCTGCCTCCATGAATTGTTCTATGTAGCCCGCTCTGAGGGCTTTCATATACTCCGTTCTGGATGCGGGGATGATCAGGAGCCTGACATCCTTTGCAACAGGTTCATCACCCATCATCTTTGCAACGATTTCGATATCCTCGAATCTTCCGTTGGTACAGGAGCCTACAAATATCTGGTCTACCTTTGTACCTTCAACCTCAGTTACAGGCTTAACGTTGTCAACATTGTGCGGGCATGCTATCTGTGGTTCGAGTTTACTAACATCGTACCTGTGAAGTTCACACTTTGCACCTTCATCGGATTTCCAGTATGGATCAAACTCATAGTCAGGTATGCGCTCTTTCAGGTATGCCTCTGTAACTTCATCAGCCTCGATGATACCGGCCTTACCACCCATCTCGATAGCCATGTTGGAAATGGTCATGCGCTCGGACATCGGAAGGGACCTGATGGCTGAACCTGCATATTCCGCTGCCTTGTATCTTGCACCTTCTGCACCTACATCTCCGATCAGATGGAGGATTATATCCTTGGAATAGACATGTTTTGGAAGTTTTCCTTCTACTTCAAACCGGATGGTCTCTGGTACCTTGAACCAGAGCTTTCCTGATGCAAAGACCGCTGCCATATCAGTGGAACCGATACCTGTTGAGAATGCTCCGAGTGAACCGTAGGCACATGTGTGTGAGTCAGAACCAACTACAAGATCTCCTGGTTTCACATGTCCCTTTTCAGGCATTACCTGGTGGCAGACACCTTCATAGACATCATAGTTTATTATGCCCTGTTCTTTTGCGAACTTTCTGAGCATTATGTGATTTTCAGCGGCATTTAGAGAGTCTGCAGGAACCTGATGGTCAAAAAGGATAACGATCTTGCTCGGGTCCCATACCTTCTTTTCTTCCTTGTCTCTCATTATCTCGTAGAATCCTTCTACTGCAAGAGGTCCAGTGATGTCATGGGTCATTGCTCTGTCTATATTGGCCATTACGAATTCTCCGGCCTTTACATTTTTCCCGGAGGCTTTCGAAAAGATCTTCTCTGATATCGTCATGGTTTCATTTTTAGTGGACATGTTTATCCCTTCATAAATATTTGTTAGTTATAATCGATCGATAAACTGAAATTAGATGATTGTAAGAATCATAGATCATATTTCGATCTTTCTGGTAAATCTGGAACTTCCTTCACTACTATGGACGATGTAATTTAAGTAGCC